>DQED01000389.1 GCA_003525525.1 Desulfovibrio sp. | reverse complement strand
GCTTTCGGCCATGGCGTATTTTTCCTTCGACGCCTCGGCCCGGGTCCGGGCGCTGACCGGCGAGCGCGAGGCGATCACGCGGGAGCTGGCCGTCCTCGGCGCGGCCGCCGATCCGGGCGGTCTGGCGCGTATGACCGCCGAACTGCGTGCCAAGCGCGAAAGCCTGCGCGCGTTCGCCGCCCGCAACAAGGCGGTGGGTTTTTTCGAGCAGGCCCTGGCCCTGGCCCCGGACGGCGTGGCCCTGGGTTCCGTCACGGGCGAGTTCGGTCCCCCTCCCGCCACGGCCAAGGTCGGCGCGCCGCAACCGGCGCAGCAGACGCCCGGCCGGCTGGTGATCGAGGGCATGGTGACGGGCGACGCCAGGCTGTTCGATTCGGCCCTGGCCAGCTACGTGGTGGCGCTCGAAGGCTCGCCGCTTTTCGACGGCGTGTCGGTGAAAAAAAGCGAACTCGAAGCCCTGGAAGGCGGCGCATCGGGACTGCGTTTCGTCATCGGGTGCTCGTTTGCGGGGGACTAGGCCATGACGCTTGCCGATCTCAAAAGACGCCTGCCCCCCCGCACGCTGGGCTATCTGGTCGCGGGTGCGCTTTTCGCGGGCGCGTTCCTGGCGCTTTTCATCATCCCCGACACCCGCGAGGCCAAGGCGTTGGCCGTGGAAATCGGGCAATTGCGGACGTCGCTCGAGGTGCGCCGCCAGATGTTGCCCGTGGTGCAGTCCCTGAACAAGGTCCGCTCCGCGCTGCCGGTCGTGGACGCGACGGAGAAACAGGGCCGGTTGCCCCTGGCCGACGTGGGCCGGCTGGCCGGGATCATGGACGACCTGGCCGCGCCGAGCGGCATCCGCATGACCCGGGTGTCGCCGGACCCCGCGTCCGTGACGCGGGACGGGTTGCTCGCGGTACGGCTCGGGATGCTCGGCGAGCCCGAAAAATTTCGTGAATTTCTGCTGGCTCTTGGCCGTTATGCGCCCCTTGTGCGCATCGAGTCCGTCTCCACGGTGGTGGGCGGCGACGGCCGCGAGTACGCGGTGAAGTGCTGGCTGGGCGTGCAATGAGCGGGCGCGGCGACAAGCGGGGGCGACAATGACCCGTCGGGAAAAGATCATCTTGGCTGTTACGGGCGTGGTTGCCGTGGTCGGGCTTTGGATCGGCCTTGGCGGCAACGAGCCAGCGCCGCCGCCGGCAGGGCCCGTCGCGAGCCAGGAGGCGGCCCAGGCCGGCAGCATGCTGGCGGCCATCAAGGACGCGGCGCTGACCCCGACCGAACAGGCCATGATCGCCGCCATCGAGGCGCCCTGGCCGCAGAAGGCGTTCTACGACAAGCCCTTTGCCGGGCAGACGGCGGCCAAACCGGTGTCGCGGCCGCATTACACCGGCTACGTGGAACTGGGTTCGGGCCGCCTCGCCGTGGTGGACGGCATGGAATACCAGGTCGGCGACACCCTCGAGAGCGGCGGCTACAAGATCGTGGCCATCGCGCCGGACCAGGTGGCGTTGGAGAGCCTGGCCAACGGGCAGCGGATCGATATTCCCTACGAGGGGCGGGACGCCGCCCAGTAGGGCAGGGCGCGCGGGCAGCCGCGCGCGGGGAGCAAGCGTATGCGAGGTCGTTTCATGCAGGGAAAAAGGTATGGCCGGGCTGTGATCGCCGCCCTCGTCGTGGCGTCGCTGACCGCTCCGGGGTGCGTGAAGAAGCCGCCGCAGGACGCTTTCATCAGGCACTGGGACACCATGGCCAACAAGTCGGAGGGCTATACGCCCACGGCCCATCCGCGCAAGATCGAGAAAGAGCAGGCCGCCATCACCACGCCGAAGCAGGTGCGGGAGGAGGCCAAGCCGGTCAAGCGGCTGCCCACGCAGCGGGTGACCCTGCGCATGTACGACACGGACCTCGTTGCCGTGGTGCGGGCCATGGCCCGTGCGGCCAACCAGAACGTGGTGCTTTCCTCCTCCATCCCCGGTTCCGCGAACGGCGGCCAGGGGGGGCTTCGCATCAACGTCAACGTGGCAGATGCGCCGTGGGACGAGACGTTCAAGAGCATCCTGGTCTCCAACGGTCTGACCTACGCCATCGACGGCGACATCGTCCGCGTCATGACCCTGGCCGACATGGAGCAGCAAAACAAGCTCAAGGAAGCCGACAACAAGCTCGCGGCCGAGGCGGCCCGGGCCAAGTCCATGGAGCCCTACGAAACCTGGAAGGTCGAGGTGAATTTCGCCGACCTCGACGAACTGGCCGTGACGCTCAATTCGCTTTGCGGCAACACCACGGCCATGCCCGGCCTCGGCAAGGGGAGCCTCGCCGAGACCGCGAAGACCACCGGCGGCGCTTCGCCCAACGATGCTGCCAGAACGACGAACATCGCCGTCTCCGACCCCGTCAAAGGCCCGACGCCGGCCCTGCCGGCCCTGGGCGACTACAAGCTCGGCCTGCTCAAGGGGTTCGTCATCCCCGACCACTACAGCAACTCCCTGGTCATCCAGGCGTCCAACACCGACGCGGAGAAGATCATCCAGCTCATCGAGAAGCTCGACCAGCCGCGCCCGCAGATCCGCCTCAAGGCCTTCATCGTGCAGACCGACCGGAGCACGGCGCAACAACTGGGCATCCAGTGGGGCGGGATGCTCAAAGGCACGAATTTCCGTCTGTCTCCGGCGCAGATCGCAACGACGTCGACCACCACGACCAACGGGAGCAACGGCTCGACCAACGCCACCGTGGGAACGATCAGCAATTCCGGCGAGTCCGGAGGGCTTGCTTCCAACACGGTGAATGGCGTTTCGACCCTCAACAACGTGAGCAATCCCGTCTTCGCGGGAGGCACTTCCGGCCAGGGATTCGGTCTCAACTATCCTGCGTTGTCGAATTCGCTCGCCACGGCTTCGGGCCTTGGCGCGGCCGGCACCGGCATCAACTTCCTGTTCGGCAAGATCGGCGAGAACGTGCTCGAGGCCCAGCTCACGGCCCTGGCGGAGGACAACAAGGTCAAGATCCTCTCGAGCCCGACCATCACGACCATGGAGAACAAGGAAGCCTACACCGAAAACGGCAAGAAGATTCCCTACGTCTCCACGTCCCAAAACGGCACCAACGTCCAGTTCGCCGACGCGCTCCTGCGCCTGGAGATGCTGCCCCACGTGATCGACGGCAGCAACCTGCGCATGAAGATCGTGGTCAAGGACGACCAGGTGGACGAGAACCAGAGCAACTGGGTGCAGGGCAACCCGCCCATCTACAAGCGGGAGACCCGCTCGACCCTGGTCGTCGAGGACGGCGACACCATCGTCATCTCGGGCCTCACGCGCGACACCGTCACCGACGGCCAGTCCGGCGTGCCCTTGCTGCGCGACATCCCGGGCCTGGGCTGGGCGTTCAAATCGAAAAGCAACTCCATCAAACGGGAACAGATCCTCATCTTCGTTACGCCGAAGATCCTCAAGGAAAAACCCGTGGCCCCGGTGCCGCCCGTGGCCGACCGGGTGGACCCGCAGGCCCTGGCGCGCGGGCCCGTGGCCGCGGCCGAAGTCGTGAAGCCCTAAGGAGGACGACCATGAGCTATTATCTCGCCTTGGGCCTGGAACGGGAACCGTTCTCCAATTCCCCGGACCCGGACCTGCTGTACCGGGCCAAGTCCCACCTGGAATGCCTGCAACACATGGAGATCGCCGTGCGCCTGCGCCGGGGCCTCAACGTCGTCCTTGGCGAGGTCGGCACCGGCAAGACCACGCTCGGCCGCGAGCTCACGCGCGTCCTCGCCGCCGATCCCGCCATCGAGGTCTATTTCCTCGACGATCCCTACCACTCCACGCCCGTGGAGTTCCTCCTCGCCCTGTGCCGGCTCTTCGGCGTGGATGCGGCCGGGCTCGGCCGCGACGCAGGCCCGATCAAGGACGCGCTCAAGGCGTCGCTTCTGGCCAAAAGCGCCGACGGCAGCCGCATCGTGGCGCTCATTGTGGACGAAGGGCAAAAGATCACCCCGGAATGCCTGGAGCTTTTGCGCGAGCTGCTCAATTTCGAAACCAACACCCACAAGCTCCTGCAAATCGTCATGTTCGCCCAAAACGAGTTCGAGGACGTGCTGGCCGCGCGGCCCAACCTCGACGACCGGGTGAACTTCCGCTACCGGCTGCTGCCGCTCGACCGCAGGCAGACACGGCGCATGATCGAGACGCGCCTGGCGCGCTGCGCGCCCGAGGGCGGCGTCCCGGTCCTCTTCACGGGTCTGGCCATGCGCCGCATCCACCGGCTGACCAAGGGCTATCCGCGCAAGATCGTGCGCCTGTGCCATCTCTCCATGCTGCTGGCCGTGGGGTTCGGCAAGCGGCGCATCGGCTGGGGTCTGGTCGGTCGCGCCGCCCGCGAATCCATGGGCGGCGCGGGGCTGTGGCTGCGCCGCGCCGCAGCGACCTGCGCCTGCCTCGCCCTTGTCGGCG
>DQED01000067.1:419-4714 GCA_003525525.1 Desulfovibrio sp. | reverse complement strand
CGCCGCGCGCACGGACGCCGACGCCTCCCCTGCCGCGCGCGCCGGCGTCATGGTGGCGGAGCTCGCCGCGGCGCTTCTCGCCTCCAACCGCTCGCAATGGATGAGCCTGCTGTTGCAGCGAGAGTTCATCACCCCGACCGCCAGCTTCGACACCATCTACGACGTGGCGATAAGGCCGACCCTGGAGGCGTTCTCCGCACTCGTCGCCGCGGCCAGCGGCACGGCTCCGGAGAGCATCGACTGCAAGGCGCTCGCCTTTTCCCTTTTCATCGTCGCCAGCGCCTTTGCACGCAACCAAAACACGTTTCTCCATTTCAGCGAAGCCGCCGCCTATACGGCGCAGGACGCCGCCGCCATAGGCCGCGCCCTGGCCGCCTTCGTCACGGGCGGGCTTACGCAGCACCCCTAACGCCCCCTGCCACCGGTCGTCCCGCCATGCACCAGAAAGAGCGCCTCTTCACCATCGATTTCGTCTTCGCCTGCCTGCTGATATTTTTAACATACTGCAACATCACTGTTTTTTACAATCTCTACGTCTACCTGCAACAGATCGGCGTCCCTGCGGACTGGCGGGGATTCCTCATCGGCTCGTCGGCGCTGGCGACCATCGCCTTTTTCCTGTTCGCAAGCCCTTACCTGACCGTCAAAAACGCCGTGCCCTGCGCCACGGTCGGCGCGTTGCTCCTGCTCGGCTGCGGCGCGGCCTACCTCTACGCGACGGGTGTTGCGGCGCTTTTTGCCGTGCGCCTGGTCAACGGCGTGGCCGTCTATCTCCTGTCCGCGGCCTGCATGACGCTCATGGTTTCGCGCATTCCCACGGAACACAGCGGCCAGGCCTTCAGCCTCTATTCCATAGCCCAACTGCTGCCCTATTCCCTGGTGCCGGCCGTATGCGACGCGCTGGCGCCGCACCTGCCCTCGGCCGCCTACGGCTACCGGGACATGTCGCTTCTGTTGCTGCCGGGGCTCGCCATGATCTGGGTCATCGGCCGCCGGCAGAAGGCCGCGCCGGAAGCCGCCTGGGGCACGAAATCCCTGTCGCTCGGGGAGATGTACAAAAACGCCTGCAAGCCGGCCATCGCCCTGGTGCTCGGGCTCAACGCCATCTACATCGTGGCCTTTTCATCGCTTTTTTTCATGGCCAAGGGCCTGTTCCAATCGCGGGGCTACCAGGACGTCGGCTTGTATTTCAGCATCCAGATGTGCTGCATGATCGTCATCCGCCTGGCCGGCAACAGGCATTTCGACAGGGTGCGCAAGGTCAGCCTCATCCGTTTCAGCTTTCTCGTGTCCGCCGCGAGCTTCTTTCTGGCCGCCCATTCCTCCAGCCTGGCCGGCCTGTACGCCTCGTCGCTGGTCATGGGCGTCGGCACGGGGGTCATTTCGCCGGCGCTCTACGGGCTCATGTTCAACATCTCCGAGCCGCGCTTCAAGACGGTCAATTCCAACCTGATGATGCTCTCGCTGCAAATCGGCAATTTCCTGGGCCCGGTGCTCGGCGCGGCGGTCATGCACGGCCTGGGATATACCGGCATGCTGGAGGCCGACGCCGTCTGGTGCCTCGGCGGCGTGGCGCTGTGCTACGTGCTGACGAGCAGGAAGGTCGATGCGGGGGGACTGGCGGCGCAGGCGTAAGGGACGGCAAACGGGGCATCGGGCCCGGGCCGCGGCGCAGACCACGGCCCGGGCGCAGGGTCAGGAGTCTTGTCCGGGCAGGATATCCAGGGCGGCGGCGTAGCGGTAGCCGACCTTCCCCGGAAACTGCCGCCCCAGTTCCGCCGCGTTGCGGTCGGCGTGGCGCGGGCTTTCGGCGAAGAAGTCGTTGAGGGCGATGGCGTCCAGGACCATCCTGTGGCGCTCGGCGAAATGGCCGTAGACGACGGCGTCGGAGAGGCAGCCGAGCCTGTTCGGCACGACAAGGATCACGTCGCAGCCGAGCGCCAGGGCGAAATGGTAGTTGTAGCGCCGCACGCCAAGCGGCACGGCCAAGCCCCCGGCGCTTTCGATAAGCACCGCGTCGCGGTCCGCGCAAAGCGCCTCCATGCGTGCGACGCACTCCTCGAAGGGAAACGGGTCGAAGACGAAGCACGGCGAGGCCGGCTCGCTCGCCGTATACAGCGTCACCGCATCCTCCGGGGCAAGGCCGGCACGGCGCGCCACGAACGCCGCGTCGTCGTCCTCGGGATAGCCCGTGGCCACGGGCTTGATGTAACGCACGGAAAGCCCCTCTTCCTTGAGCCGGCTCGCGAAAAGCGCCGAGAAATGCGATTTGCCGATGCCCGTGCCCGTGCCCGTGATGAAATAGCGCTTCATTTGAGCACCGCCTTGACCGCATCGAGGGCGATGTCGGCCAGTTTGTCGATTTCCGTTTCCGTGATCACGTACGGCGGCATGAAATAGACGATGTCGCCGAGGTTGCGCAGCCACGCCCCGCGCTTGATCGCTTCCCGGTATATCTGGAACCCAATGCGCTTGCGCCAGTCGAAGGGCTCCTTGCGCCCGGGATCGGCATAGAGTTCCACCGCCGTGATCCAGCCCGTGCTGCGGATATCCATGACGTGCCGGTAGCCGACGAAGCGCTCGCGCACGGCCCGCTGCAAATGCGCGATCTTGGCCTTGTTGGCGTTTATGACGTCGTCGTCCTCGAAGATCCGCAGCGTGGCGCAGGCCGCGGCGCAGGCGAGCGGATTGCCGGTATAGCTGTGGGAATGGAGGAATGCCTTGTCGTCCACGTAGTCGTGGTAAAATGCGTCAAACACCGCGTCGGTCGTCAGCACGCAGGAAAGGGGCAGCGTGCCGCCGGTGATGCCCTTCGACAGGCACATGAAATCCGGCGCGGCCCCGGCCTGTTCGCAGGCGAACATCGTGCCCGTGCGGCCAAAGCCCACGGCGATCTCGTCGGCGATGAAATGGATGCCGGCAGCGGTCGTGGCCCGGCGCAGCTTGGCCAGATACGCCGGCGGATACATGCGCATGTTGCCGGCGCACTGCACGAGCGGCTCGACGATGACCCCGGCGAGCTCGTCCTTGTGCGCCCAGATGGCCGCTTCCATGGGGGCGAAGCACTCGGTGTCGCAGGTCTCGCGCGTCTTGCCGTAAGGACAGAACAGGCAGTCCGGGCCGGGCACCTCGATCTGCTCGATGAAAAGCGGTTTGAAGGGCGCGGCGTAGAGCCTGTCGCCGCACACGCCGAGCGCGCCGGCCGTTTCGCCGTGGTAGCCGTTGGCAAGGAACAGGAAGCGGCATTTTTCGGGATGGCCGAGGTTGCGGAAAGAGGCGTGGCTCATCTTGAGCGCGGCCTCCACGGCGCAGGAACCGTTGTCCGCAAAAAAGACGCGCGTCAGCCCCGGCATGGCGATCTTCAAGAGACGATCGGCCAATTCCTCGGCCGGGGCGTGGGTCACCCCGGCGAATATCACGTGTTCCAGACGCGAAAGCTGTTCGGTCACGGCCGCGACGATTCGGGGATTGGCGTGGCCGAAAAGGTTGACCCACCAGGAGGATATGGCGTCGATGTAGGCGTTGCCCTCGCGGTCGAAGAGGTAAATCCCTTGACCGCGGTCCATAAAGACGGGAGGATACGACTCGTGATCCTTCATCTGGGTGCAGGGATGCCAGATCCGCATGGACTCCCTCCCGGAACCGTTAGCCATGAGTACATCCTTTTTCGGCAGATACATCGTGCCCGAGGCGGCCAAGCTTCGCAACTCGGACAGCTTCCGGACCATCCCGCCGATCGACGACGGCGCGGCCCGGGAATTGCTCTATTCGGGAACGCGGCTGTTGAACCTCGCCTCCAACAACTACCTGGGGCTGGCCGAGCACACGGACCTCGTCCTCGGCGCGGCCAAGGCCCTGGAGCGCTACGGCTGCTCTTCGAGCTCCTCGCGGCTCATCACCGGCAACTTCGCCCTGGCCGAGACGCTCGAGGCGGAGCTGGCGTCTTTTAAATACCAGGAAGCGGCGCTCGTCACCGGCAGCGGCTACGCCGCCAACCTCGCCGTCTTTTCCGCCCTGGCCGACCGCCACACCGTGGTCTTTTCCGACCGCCTCAACCATGCCAGCATCATCGACGGCATCCGGCTCTCCGGAGCCCGGCTCGTGCGCTACCGGCATCTGGACATGGAGCATCTTGAGCGGCTGCTTCTGCGCGAGGCGCAGGCCGAGAAGAAGATCATCGTCACGGACACGGTCTTCAGCATGGACGGCGACGTGGCTCCCTTAGCGCGGATCGTCGAGCTTGGCAAAGCCCACGGGGCGCTGGTGGTCGTGGACGAGGCCCACGCCACGGGCGT
>DQED01000067.1:0-335 GCA_003525525.1 Desulfovibrio sp. | reverse complement strand
GCCGGCCGGGTGGAGACCATCGAACTGTTGCGCAACCGGGGCCGGTCGTTCATTTTTTCCACGGCCCTGCCGCCGGCGGTGCTCGGCGCGTCGCTGGCCGCGCTGCGCCACATCAAGGCCAATCCCGGCGAGGGCGCGCGGCTCATGCGCCTGTCCAAGGATATCCGGGACCACCTAAACGGCCTCGGCTTCGACACCATGGGCTCGACCACGCAGATCATTCCCGTTTCCTGCGGCCGCAACCGGGTGGCGCTGCACGCCCAGGCGCTGCTCATGGCCGAGGGCCTGCTCGTCGCCGCCGTGCGGCCGCCGACCGTGCCCGAGGGCACGGCGCG
>DQED01000190.1 GCA_003525525.1 Desulfovibrio sp. | reverse complement strand
GTGCAGGGCAGAGCCCTGCCGGGGTCCGGGGCAGCGCCCCGGAGATCAATCGACGTACTTCTGGGCGTAGGCGGCGTCGTTGTAGAGGGCTTCGCCGTGCTTGTCCTTACCGAAGGAGCGGATGATGTTCTGGCCTTCGGGCGAGGCGACGAAGGTGATGAAACCGACGGCGGTTTCCGAGGCCGGTTTGCCGTCTTTCTGGCCGCACAGGGCGTGGTAGGTATTTACGAGTTTCTTGTCGCCGGAGAAGAGGATTTTGAGTTTGGGCATGTTTTTCTGTTCGGCGGCCCAGGTGCTGCTGTCGGTCATGAAGTAGCCGCCCTCGTCGTTGGCGCGTTTGAGGGTCGCGGTCATGAAGTCTTTGGTGACGATGTACCAGTCGCCTGCGGGCGTGATGCCGGCGTCCTTCCAGATGCCCAGTTCTTTTTTGTGGGTGCCGGAATTGTCGCCGCGGGAGTAGAATTTCGCCTTGGCATCGGCGATGGCCTTGTAGGCGTCGGCGGCGGATTTGGCTTTGGCGATGCCGGCGGGGTCGTTTGCGGGGCCGACGATAAAGAACTCGTTGGAGCCGATGAGGGTGGGGCAGCCGGCCCAGCCTTCGGCCACGGCTTTTTTCTCGGCGGCGGGGGCGTGGACCATGATCATGTCCACTTCGCCGTTCTTGAGCATGTCGAGGGACTGTCCGGAGCCGGCTTTGACCCAGTCGAGGCGGCAGCCGGCCTTGGCGCAGTAGGCCTGGCCGAGTTGTTCGAGCAGCCCCAGCTCGCCGGGGCTGCCGGTGGCCAGGGTGAATGTTTTGGGGCCGTTGCCGTAGCCCGCCTCCACTTTGGGGCCGGCCAGGGCCGTGGTGGCGCACAGGATGCAGAAAGCGGCGAGGCAGAGAATGCGGGTGCGGATGCGGAACATGGCGGAACCTCCCGTGTTGTTTTGCGTCATCGGTATCAAGAATCACGATTTACGTCCAGGACGTGATTCTTAATTCTCTGTAAAATCGAATGATTATATTAGAAATGACAGCACGCCCAAAACATGCTTGACACCCTTTACACGTAATCCCATTACGTGTTTTGATACATTTCAAATGTGACGGGCATTCCTGATCTCATGGAAAAAAACGATTTCGCGACAGCTTTCGGCCGCAGGCTGCGTCAGGTGCGCCGCCTGGCGGATTTGACCCAGGCCGCCCTGGCCGAGCGCTCCGGCATGTCGCTCGAGCACCTCAACAAGATCGAGCGGGGCGCGGCCGCGCCGTCGCTTGCGGCCATCGAGGCCCTGCAACGGGCGCTCGAGGTGGAGCCGGCGTCGCTGTTTCTCTTTGCCGAAACCGTCGAAGAGGGGGAGGCGGAGCGTTTCGGGGCAGAGAGCCTTTCCTCTTCCCGGCTCGGCGTATTCGGCCTGCACCCGGACACGGGCATGGTCCGGCCCGCGCCGTCGTTGCGCCGGCTGCTCGGCTGTTCCGGGAAATCCCGCCTGGAGCCGGTGGAGGGTTTTCTGCAGGGCCTTTTCGCCACCAACGCCCCGGCCGTTGCCGAGGCCCTGGCCGCGCTCAAATCCCCGGGCGACCGGCGCGTGTGCGGCGTCACGTTCTTGCGCCACGACGGCGAGACCCGCCGGGGCACGCTGGTCCTCGAGATGCTGCGCAACGCCGACGCCCGCGGCCGGCTGGTGCTTGGCGTGCTCATCGACATTTCCGAGCGGGTGCGCCTGACGCGGATCATGCACGGCGAAACCGCGCGCATCGAGCGCAAGGTGCAGGAGCGCTCGGCCAAGCTCGAGCGGGCCAAGGAGCGGCTGCGCCGGGAGAGAGACGCCCTGGCCGTGCGGGAACGCCGCTACCGCGGGGCCTTCGAGCACTGCCCCACGGGCATCTGCCACATCGCGCCCACAGGCGCGCTGCTCGACGCCAACCCCGCCCTGGCCAGGCTGTTCGGGTTCGACACGCCGCAGCAGATGTGCCGGGAGGTGACGCATTTCGGCAGGCAGCTTCACGCCGATCCGGATCGTTTCGAACAACTGCGCCTACGGTTGGTCGAAACCGGCCACGTCGCCGGTTTCGAAACCGGCGGCCGCCGCAGGGACGGCTCCACGCTCATCGCCCGTTGCGAGGCGCGCAGCGTGGCCGACGCCGACGGCGCGCTCCAGTACTACGAAGCCTTCGTGGAAGACCTCCAGGACATGGCCAGCGCGGAACAGTACCTGCGCCGCTATTCCCGCATCATCGCCGCCTCCACGGACATGGTCTCGCTCATCGACGGGAACGGCTGTTACCTGTTCGTCAACGACGCCTACACCGCGGCCTACGGGTTGTCGCGCAGCGCCATCATCGGCCGGCACGCCTCGGAATTCCTGGGCAGGGAGTTCTACGACAAGCGGGTCGCCCCGAGGCTCGCCCGCTGCATGGCCGGGGAAACCGTCGCCTTCGAGAACTGGACGCAGCTGCCGGCTCTCGGCCGCCGCTATCTCAGCGCACGTTACGCGCCCTGGACCGACGAGGACGGGGTCAAAAGCGTGGTGGCCAACATCCGCGACATGACCGAAACGCGGCTGGCCGTGGAGGAGTTGCGCGAAAGCGAGAAGACCACCTCCATCCTCTACCGGGTGTCGAGCGCCGTGGCCTCGGAAGAGGACATGGACAGTCTCTACCGCACCATCCGCAACATCCTCGGCGAGGCCATCGACGCCCGGGATTTCTTCATCGGCCTGGTCGACCACGAGAAGGACCGCCTGGAATTCGTCCACTGCGTGAGCGGGTCCCAGCCGCCGCTTTCCCCCGTGACCGACCTCGCGCGACGCCTGACGCCCGTGACGCGCAACAACATCACCGACTACCACGAGGCCGACGCGCTCATCGAGATCCTGCGCACGGCCCATCCCCTGCTCGTGACGCGCCGGGGCATGCGCCTGACCGGCCTGTCCTGCCCGGGCCGCCAGCCGGAGGCGCTCCTTGGCGTGCCCATCCGCGTGCGCCAGGAAGTGCTCGGGGTCATGGGCGTCATGCATTTCAGCGACGCGGGCCGTTACGGCCGCAAGGACGCGGAGCTCATGTTGTCGGTGGCCGAGCAGCTGGCGCTCGGCGTGGAGCGCCGGCGCAACCTCGACGCCCTGCGCGCCGCAAAGGAGGAGGCCGAAGAGGCCAACCAGGCCAAGAGCCGCTTCCTGGCCAGCATGAGCCACGAGATCCGCACGCCCATGAACGCCATCCTGGGGCTGACCGAGGTGGTCCTGCGTACGGATCTCGCCGGCGAGCAGCGGGAATATCTGGATACCGTGCGGGACGCGGCGCGGCATCTGCTCGGCATCCTCAACGATATCCTGGATTTTTCCAAAATCGAGGCCCGGCGCATGGCGCTCGACGCCACCGTGTTCGCTCCGGCGGCCCTGGCCGAAGCCGTGGTCAAGACCCTGGGCGTGGGCGCCGAGGCAAAGGGGCTGCGCCTTTCGCTCGAGATCGCGCCGGGCGTGCCCGGCTACGTGTGGGGCGACGAGGGCCGGGTGCGCCAGATCCTGGTCAATCTCATCGGCAACGCGATCAAGTTCACCGACGAGGGCGCGGTCACCTTGCGCCTGTTCCCGATCCGGGCCGAAAGCGGCGAGAACCGCCTGTCCTTTGCCGTGTCCGACACCGGCATCGGCATTCCTCCCGACATGCAGGAAGCCATTTTCGACAGTTTCCGCCAGGCCGACAACTCCACGGCCCGCCAGTACGGCGGCACGGGTCTGGGGCTGGCCATCAGCCGGGAACTGGCCGGGCTCATGGGCGGCGACCTCCGCGTCTCCTCGACGCCGGGACAGGGCAGCACCTTCGTCTTCACCGCGCCCTTCCCCGTGGCCGGAGACGCCGCTCCCGCCCCCCGTCCCAAGGCCGCCCCGCCTCCCCCCACCCGGAAGCTGCGCGTGCTCGTGGCCGAGGACAACCCGGTCAACACCAAGCTCATGGCCATCCACCTCGGCAAGCTCGGCTACGCAAGCGTCACGACCACCTCGGGGGAGGCGGCCCTGCGCCGGCTGTCCGAAGAATCCTTCGACCTCGTGCTCATGGACATCGAGATGCCGGCCATGGACGGCCTGACCGCCGCGCGCATCATCCGCGCCGGCGGCAGCCCGCAGCAGCCCATCCGCGACAAGGACGTGCCCATCGTCGCCGTGACGGCCCACGTGTCCGAGGAGGTGCGCCAGGCCTGCGCCGAGGCCGGCATGAACGCCTACGTGGGCAAGCCCGTGAACCTCGAGGAGTTGGCCGCCACCATCGGACGGCTCGCCGCGGCGCAGCCGGGCCAGGGCGACGCCGCCCCCTCTTCCGCCGCCAAGACCCGGGACTGTCCGAGCGGCGTCCTGGACGTGCCCTGGGCCCTGGCGCGCCTGGGCATCGATCCCGGGCTTTTCGCCCCCATCCTGGCAACCTCCCTGGACGAATTCGCCAAGCGGCTACAGGAGGCCGACACGGCGCTGGCCGCCGGGGACATGAAAACGCTGCGCCTGCACGCCCATACCCTCAAGTCCACGGCCGCGACCATGGGAGCCGGCGAATGCCTGCATCTGGCCAGGGAACTGGAGGCCGCCGCAGCCAAGCCCGGGGCGGACCGAGCGGCATTGGCCGACCTGCTGTCCCGGCTGGGCTGGGCCGGCAACGCCGTCGCCGACGCGGCGGCCAAGCCTTGACGCACCGCCTCCGAGGTGACAGGAAAAACCCTTAACGCCGCGCCATCCGGAGAGCGGCACAGGATGCCCGCCATGCCCCTATTGCTGATCGCCGACGACTCCATGTTCCAACGCTTCCAGGCTGCCAAAGTGGCCAAGGAAGCGGGGTTCGACGTCATCGAGGCCAAGGACGGCCAGGAATGCCTGCGTCAGGCCAGGGAACACGGGCCCAAAGCCGTGCTGCTCGATCTCAACATGCCGGACCCGGGCGGTCTTGCCGTCATGGAAATCCTGTCCAAGGAACTGCCGCACATTGCCGTCATCGTGGTGACCGCCGACATCCAGGAATCCACGCGCAACCGCTGCCTGGAACTCGGCGCCGTCTGCTTCCTCAACAAACCCGTGGACGCCGCTTCCCTGCGCGAAGCCCTGGAACCTTTCGACCGCTAGAACCCGGCGGCGCGACACAGCCATGCCCCTTTCTCCCTTACAACTCGACATCCTGCAGGAGCTCATCAACATCGGCGTCGGCCGCGCCGCAGGCATGCTCAACCAGATGGTCAACACCCACATCCAGCTCCAGGTGCCGGTGTTGCGGGTGCTGACCCAGACCCAGGTGGGAGAGCTTTACGCCGAGCGGCCCACTTCCGTCTTTTCCGCGGTCCAGCTGGGATTCACCGGCGAATTCGCCGGCGTCAGCGCCCTGATCTTCCCGCCCGAATCCGCCTCAAAGCTCGTGGCCGTGGTGCTCGGCAAGGAAGAAGGCCTGGCCGACGACGAGGCCATGCGCCGGGGCACGCTCCAGGAAGTGGGCAACATCGTCTTAAACGGCGTCATGGGCTCCATCGCCAACATCCTGCGCGAGCCCCTGCGCTATTCCCCGCCGGACTTCATCGAGGACGACATTTCGGGCATCATCGGCCAGGGCACGGGCATGATCCTCGTCGCCCGCACCCAGTTCAGCATGAAGGACCACCTCATCGAAGGCGAGGTGCTCATCATCTTCAGCCTCTCCTCCTTCGATTCGCTGCTCGCCGCCATCGACGCCCTGGCCGGCGCGTAACGCCCGCCGCCCTTCCCGGACGCCCGCAACGGCCCGCCGCATGCCCCGACAGCGACGCCGGTCCGTGAACTATCCCGCGACGAGGGACACCATCCTGCCGATGGCCCCGGGCCAGAGCGTGTCCAGGGTCATGAGCGCGGTCAGGCCGATGAGCCCCGCCACCGTGGCCCAGGCCACGGTGTTGAAGACCGGGCCGTTGACGAACGCGCCCATGAGCCGCTTGTCGTTGACGAGCAGCAGCATGAGGATGAGCACGAAGGGCAGCACCACGCCGTTGACCACCTGGGACACGTACATGACCGCCAGAAGCGGCATGCCCGGGACCAGGATGGTGAGCGCCCCGACGACCACGCTCAAGGTGAACAGCCAGAAGAACTCCGGGGCCTTGCGGAAATCCTTGTCGATGCCGAGCTCCCAGCCCATGGCCTCGCAGATGTAGTAGGCCGTGGACAGCGGCAGCACGCCGGCCGCGAACAGCGAGGCGTTGATGAGCCCCACCGCGAACAGCCCCGAGGCGTAGCGCCCGACCAGCGGTTCGAGCGCCCGGGCCGCGTCCGCGGCGGTCTCCACGGACTGGCCGTGCACGAAAATCGAGGCGGCGCAGGCCACCACGATGAAAAGCGCCACGGCCACGGCGAAAAAGCAGCCCATCACGACGTCCAGGCGCGTGTAGCCGTAGTTCTCGGCCGTGATGCCCTTCTCCACCACGGCGGCCTGCTGGTAGAACTGCATCCAGGGCGCGATGGTCGTGCCGACGAGGCCGATCATCATGGCCACGTAGCCGCCGTCGGCCCTAAACGAGGGCGTCACCGACGCCTTGGCCACCTCGAGCCAGGGCACGTCGGCGGTGAGCGCGGCCAGGGGATAGGCCAGGTAGATGACGCAGGCGAAGAGGAACACGCGCTCGACGATCCGGTAGGAGCCCTTGACGATGAGCAGCCAGACGAGCGCCGCGGCGATGGGCACGGACACGAACTTGGAGACGCCGAAGATCTCCATGCCCGCGGCGATGCCCGCGAATTCCGAAATGGTGTTGCCGAGGTTGGTCAGAAACAGCGCAATCATGACGCGGTTTCAAGTTCAAAGTGC
>DQED01000132.1 GCA_003525525.1 Desulfovibrio sp. | reverse complement strand
TCGGCGTAGGTGGTCAGCGGCGGTCCGCCCAGAAACCCCGCCAGCGCCGTGGCCACGCCGTCGCCGAGAAGCGAGCGGTCCACGCCCGGGTTTTCCAGGTAGTTGCGCCCCGTCACCTGGCCGATGGCCAATATGCCGCCGAAATGCTCGATGATCGGCGCAATGGCCACGGGCACGATGACGACCATGGCGTCTATGGAAAACGAAGGCGCGGTGAACGAGGGCACGGCGAACCAGGGCGCGGCGGCCACGGCGGAAAAATCCACCATGCCGAGGCTCAGGCTCAGCAGGTAGCCCGCGCCGATGCCGCACAGGATCGGCACCAGGCGCAGCATGCCCCGGCCGTAGATGGCCACGGCGACGGTCACGGCCAGGGAGAAAAAGGACACGAGCATGGCGGTCCGCTCGGGAAACAGCACCGCCGCGCCGTCGCCGGTCTTGCCCATGGCCATGGCCACGCCGACCGGGGCGAGGATGAGCCCGATGACCATGATGACCGGCCCGGTGACGATGGTCGGCAGGAGCCTGGTCAGAAACGCCGGTCCGCGCAGATGGATGACGAGCGCCACCGCGGCGTAGACCACGCCGACCGCGGCCAGCGCGCCGGTGGTGGCCGCGATGCCGTAGGTTTTGACGCAGAACATGATGGGCGCGATGAAGGCGAAGGACGAGCCCAGGAAGATCGGGATGCGCCCCTTGGTCAGCAGCTGGTAGAGCAGGGTGCCGCAGCCGGCGCAGAAGAGCGCCACGTTGGGGTTGAGGCCCGTCAAAAGCGGCACCAGCACCAGGGCGCCGAAGGCCACGAACAGCATCTGCGCGCCCACGGGAATCTCCCGCGCCCGCAACCGGTAATCGCTTCCCTCCCGGGGAGTCGCCGCCATGGAGTGCCTCCTTTCCGGGCGTCATGGGCGGCCCCGCCGGGACGATTCCCGGCGGGGCCGCCGGCCCGCGCAAGGCTCCTACAGCAAGAACCAGCAGGCGGCCAGTCCCGCGAGGGACATCACGATGGTGTAGGGCAGGGCCAGGCGCACCATCTGGCCGTAGGACAGGCGGATCAGCGGGGCCAGCGCCGAGGTCAAAAGGAACAGGAAGGCGGCCTGGCCGTTGGGCGTGGCCACGCTCGGGATGTTGGTGCCGGTGTTGATGGCCACGGCCAGGCGGTCGAACTGCTCCATGGCCGCGGTGACCTGGGGCAGGGCCGCGGCCGGCAGCCCGGCCAGGACGTCGGCCCGGGAGAGCCTGGCGTCGGTGAGCTTGGCCAGAAGCGCGGCCCCGTCCATGCCGAGGTCCGGCATCGCAGCGAAGAGCTTCACGAAATGGGCCTTGGTTTCGGTGATGTAGACCGTGGCCACGAACACGTTGTCGCTGATCATCGAGAGCAGGCCGTTGGCCAGGTAATAGGCGGCGGTCTGGTTCTTGCCGGAAAGGGAGAGCACGAACCCGGTGATGGGGGCGAACAGGTGCTGGTCGTGGATGACGGCGACGATGGCGAAAAAGACCACGAGCAGGGCGGTGAAGGGCAGGGCCTCGGTGAAGGCGTTGCCGATCTGGTGCTCCTCGGTCTTGCCGCAAAAGGCCGTGAGCAAAATGATGATGGACAGGCCGATGATGCCGACCTCGGCCAAATGCAGGGCCAGGGCCACGACGAGGTAGACGGCGGCCACGGCCTGGACGATGAGCGCGGCCTTGGTCCGCTTGGTCATCTCGGCCTGGCGTCTGGCGTCGTCGGCGGCCAGCACCTCGCGCACGGCGGCGGGCAGGGCGTGGCCGTAGCCGCACAGGCCGAAGCGTTCGACCACGACGGTCGTGAGCAGGCCCAGGAACAGGACCGGCATGGAAACCGGGGCGACCTTGAGGAAGAATTCCCCGAAATGCCAGCCCATTTCGTGGGCCACGAGCAGGTTCTGCGGTTCGCCGACCAGGGTGCACACGCCGCCAAGGGCCGTGCCCACCGCGCCGTGCATCATGAGGTTGCGCAAAAATCCCCGGAATTCCTTGAGGTCCTTGCGGCAGTCGTCCGTGAGGGAGGTCTCGTCGCCCAGGCGGCATTTTCCGGCCGAGGCATAGCGGTGGTAGACTTCGTAAAAGCCGTAGGCCACGGCGATGATGACCGCGGTCACGGTCAGGGCGTCGAGGAAGGCGGACAGAAACGCTCCGGCGAAACAGAATAGCAGCGACAGCGCGATCTTGGAGCGCACCTTCATGAGGATTTTCGTGAAGGTGTACTGCAGCATGTCCTTCATGAAGTAGATGCCGGCGACCATGAAGATCAGCAGCAAAATGACCGGAAAGTTGTGCTCGGCCTCGGCATAGAGGGTTTCGGGACTGGTCATGCCGAGCAGCACCGCTTCCAGGGCGAGCAGGCCGCCGGCCGGCAGGGGATAGCAGGACAGGGCCATGGCCAGGGTGAAGATGAATTCGGCGATGAGCGCCCAGCCCGTGACGAAGGGGCCGGCCAGGGTCAGCAGCAGCGGATTGGCGACGAGAAAGGCGGCGATGGTCAGTTTGTACCAGTCGGGCGAAGCGCCGAGCAGGTTGGCGAGAAACGCCCGGGGCAGGGTCCTTGGCATGGGAATGCGCTCCTTTTGCGCGACGCCGGAAGCGCGCCGCGCGGCATGGGTCTTGGTCCGTTGCGGTAAGCTCCTTACAATAAAGTAAGCGAGGTCGCAGGCCAAGACCCGGAGGCGCGCCGGAGAGGAGCCCTCGCGTCGCCGCCGAAAGGCGCGGCGGCGGGTTTCGAGGCCGACAGGCTGTTGCAGTTATAATTATAGCCAGAAAATTTAATCAGAACTGCGCCCTGCACGCGGCAGAGCAGCCCCTTTCGGGAGGTCCAGGAGG
>DQED01000168.1:1651-8221 GCA_003525525.1 Desulfovibrio sp. | reverse complement strand
CGCGCCTGCGGCGTGTGCACCTATGTCCACGCCCTGGCCTCCACCCGCTGCGTGGACGACGCCGTCAAGGTCAACATCCCGGCCAACGCGCGCATGATGCGCAACCTGGTCATGGCCTCCCAGTACCTGCATGACCACCTCGTCCACTTCTACCACCTGCACGCCCTCGACTGGGTGGACGTGACCAACGCGCTCAAGGCCGATCCGCAGAAAGCCGCCAAGCTGGCCGCCTCCGTGGCCCCGGCCCGTCCCGGCAACTCCGCCGCGACCCTCAAGGCCGTCCAGGACAAGTTGAAAGCCTTCGTCGAGTCCGGACAGCTCGGCATCTTCACCAACGCCTACTTCCTCGGCGGGCACAAGGCCTACTACCTGCCGCCCGAGCTCGATCTCATCGCCACGGCCCACTACCTGGAAGCCCTGCACATGCAGGTCAAGGCCGCCAGCGCCATGGCCATCCTCGGCGGCAAGAACCCCCATACCCAGTTCACGGTCGTGGGCGGCTGCTCCAACTACCAGGGTCTGACCAAGGATCCCCTGGCCAACTACCTGGCGCTCACCAAGGAAGTCTGCACGTTCATCAACGAGTGCTACATCCCGGACCTGCTCGCCGTGGCCGGCTTCTACAAGGACTGGGGCGGCATCGGCGGCACCACCAACTACCTGGCCTTCGGCGAATTCGCCACGGACGAGAGCTCGCCCGAAAAACACATGGAGAGCTCCTACTTCCCCGCCGGCGTCATCACGGGCCGCGACCTGGGCAAGGTGGACAAGGTGGACCTCGGCGCCATCTACGAGGACGTCAAGTACTCCTGGTACGCCCCCGGCGGCGACGGCAAGCATCCCTATGACGGCGTCACCGATCCCAAGTACACCAAGCTCGACGACAAGGACCACTACTCCTGGATGAAGGCCCCCCGCTACAAAGGCAAGGCCATGGAAGTCGGTCCCCTGGCCCGCACGTTCATCGCCTACGCCAAGGGGCAGCCGGAGTTCAAGAAGACCGTGGACATGGTCCTCGGCAAGCTGTCCGTGCCGGCCACGGCCCTGCACTCCACGCTCGGCCGCACCGCCGCCCGCGGCATCGAGACCGCCATCGTCTGCGCCAACATGGAGAAGTGGATCAAGGAAATGGCCGACAGCGGCGCCAAGGACAACACCCTGTGCGCCAAGTGGGAGATGCCCGAAGAGTCCAAGGGCGTCGGCCTTGCGGACGCCCCCCGCGGCGCGCTGTCCCACTGGATCCGCATCAAGGGCAAGAAGATCGACAACTTCCAGCTCGTCGTGCCCTCGACCTGGAACCTCGGCCCCCGCGGTGCCCAGGGCGACAAGAGCCCGGTCGAAGAGGCGCTGATTGGCACGCCCATCGCCGATCCCAAGCGTCCGGTCGAGATCCTGCGCACGGTCCACGCGTTCGACCCCTGCATCGCCTGCGGCGTGCACGTCATCGAGCCCGAGACCAACGAGATCCTCAAGTTCCGGGTTGTCTAAACCCCGTCCCTTCGCGTAATCGGAGAACCCGGCTTCGGCCGGGTTCTCCATTTTCAGGGAGGTTTCATGCCCGATTCCCCGCAAAAAATCCTCATCCTCGGCGTCGGCAACATCCTCTACACCGACGAGGGCGTCGGCGTGCGCGCCGTGGAACAGCTGCTCGCCACCTACGATTTTTCCGACAACGTCACGCTCATGGACGGCGGCAACCTGGGCATGCGCCTCATGGAGCCGCTCATGGCCTGCGACTACTGCATCGTGCTCGATGCGGTGCTCGGCGGCGACGCGCCGGGCACGGTCTACCGCCTCACGGGCGAGGATCTGCGCAAGTCCCTGGCGTTCAAGGACTCCATGCACCAGTCCGACCTCGTGGACACGCTCATCTACTGCGAGCTGGTCGGCAAACGGCCCGACACCGTGGTCATCGGCATGGAACCCTTCGATTTCAAGAACATGGCCGTGGAGCTTTCCCCTGACGTGGCCGCGCGCGTGCCGCACATGATCGAGGTGGCGCTCGCCGAACTCGCCGCCGCCGGCGGCACGGCCACGCCCAAGTGCGCATGTAATAACGGGTAGGAAAATGCCTCCGGCGGCCAGGNNCTCCTGGACCTCCCGAAAGGGGATACCGACGCGCGTGCCCCTTGCCAATGAAGCACAACGGGAATACCAGGAGGCGACTTCGCCGAGCCGCCGTATGACGGCGCAAGGGGAAAACCTCCCGCCATGCCTTTGCTCACGCCCGAACCGAAACGCTGCGACTGGATTCCGGTCATCCTGCTCGCGGTCGCCGTCTTCGTCTTCAACACCACGGAATTCGCGCCCATCGCGCTTTTGAGCGACATCGCCGCGGACTTCGGGATCACCACGTCCCGGGCCGGCCTGCTCGTCACCCTCTACGCCTGGCTCGTCGCCCTGCTCTCCCTGCCGCTCATGCTCCTTTGCGCGAACATGGAGCGGCGCACGCTGCTGCGAAACGTCTTCCTCGTCTTCGTCGCCAGCCACGTCCTGTCGGGCCTCGCCGCCAACTTCCCGGTCCTCATGCTCTCCCGCGTCGGAGTCGTCTGCGCCCATGCCGTGTTCTGGGCCATCACGCCGCCCCTGGCCCTGCGCATCGCGCCGGCCGGCTACGGCGCGCGGGCGCTCGGCATCCTCTCCGCCGGCTCGGCCCTGGCCATGGTCCTCGGGTTGCCGCTCGGGCGCGTCATCGGGCTTTCCCTGGGCTGGCGCGCGACGTTTCTGTGCATCGGCGGCCTGGCCCTCGTGGTCATGGCGGCGCTCCTGCGCCTGCTGCCGACACTGCCCAGCCGCCACGCCGGCAATCTGCGCAGCCTGCCGGTCCTGCTGCGGCGGCCGGCCCTGACCGGCCTCTACATCCTGACCGCCCTGCTCGTGACCGGCCACTTCACGGCCTACACCTACATCGAGCCGTTCCTCCTCGAGGTGGCCAGGGGCAGCGAGAACTTCGCCACCATGACCCTGCTCCTGTTCGGCCTTGCCGGCATCCTCGGCTGCGTCGTCTTCGCCAAGGGCAACGACCGGCATCCGACCGCCATGTACCTTGCGCCCGTCGCCTTGACCGCCGCGTGCCTGCTGCTGCTCCTGCCCGCCGCCGCTTCGCCCGCTTCGCTCCTTGGCGTGTGCGTGCCCTGGGGCATGGCCATGGCGGCCTTCAACCTCGTGTTGCAGTACCGGGTCGTCCAGGCCTCGCCCGACGCCACGGACATCGCCATGGCCATGCAGTCCGGCATCTACAATGTCGGCATCGGCACGGGCGCGTTTCTCGGCGGGATGACGGCCGACGGCCTCGGCCTGCCCTTCGTCGGCGTCGTTGCGGGAGTCATCGCCGGGGCGGCCAGCCTGTGGAGCGTGGTCTGCCTGAAACGGTTTTGAACGGGAGTGACGGGAGGAAGCGCCTCCGGCGGCCAAAGGGCTGCGCCCTCTGGACTCCCATTCCGGTTTTTCGCATCGAGCGATTCCCCTGAGGGCGTCTTCATCCTGGACGAAAAAACGGCGGCCGGGAGCTTCCACTCCCGACCGCCGCAAGCGTCTTTCTTTTCCGTAGCGTCTCGAATAAGCGATTAGGCCCTATGGCCACCTCGATAGCCCCTTCACGGGAGTCCAGAGGGCGCAGCCCTTTGGCCGCCGGAGGCTTCTCCCTCCCCCTCTCTTCCGCGCCCCTCCTCCGCTACATGTTCGGCCGGGCGCGGACGGTGCGCACGGCTTCGCGCAGCATGAGGCGGACCGTCTCGTCGCTCACGGGCTCGTCCATGACCAGGGTCACGGCCTGGACGTAGCGCGCCGGGAGCATGTTGAGCGTGAGCGCATAGATGTCTTCGATGTCCGTCCGGTTGTAACGGTAGTCCGGAAACTCGGCCAGCACCTCGGGGATGAGGTTGATGACCCGCTCCTCGTTCCTGTTGCGGATGGAATGAAAATCCAGCCCAAGCGCGACGTAATCCATGCCCCCTCCGCCCGACCGGTTTTGCCTCGATACTACCTTGGCGCGGAGATTTTGCAACTCAATTTGCCCGGCACATGGCCGAGGTGCCACTTCCAGGCCGTGTCCACGATGGCTTCGATATCCATGTAGCGCGGCGACCAGCCGAGCTCCCGGATGATCGCGCCGGAATCGGCGTACAGCCCCGGCGAATCCCCGGCGCGGCGCGGCCCTTCGACCACGGGCACGGGTTTGCCCGAGACCTTCTCCACGGCCCGGATGACTTCGCGCACGGAATTGCCCGTGCCGGTGCCGAGGTTGTAGACCGCGCTCTTGCCGCCGTCCAGCAGCCGGCGCAAGGCCAGGATATGGGCGTCGGCCAGATCCGTGACGTGGATGTAGTCGCGCACGGCCGTGCCGTCCGGGGTCGGGTAGTCGGTGCCGAAGATCTGCACCTGGGGAATGCGGCCAAGGCCCGCGGCCACGACCAGGGGAATGAGGTGCGTCTCGGGATCGTGGTCCTCGCCGATCTCCCCGTCCGGGTCCGCGCCGGCGGCGTTGAAGTAGCGCAGCGCCGTGTAGGTCATGCCGTAGGCCGCGTCGAAATCCTTGAGCATCTGCTCGATCATGAGCTTGCTCGTGCCGTAGGGGCTCATGGGCCGCGTGGGATGGTCCTCGGTCAGGGGGACGCGCTCGGGCGCGCCGTACGTGGCGCAGGTGCTGGAGAAGACGATGTGGCGGCAGCCGGCCTTGCGCATGGCCGAAAGCAACGACAGGGAACCGGCCACGTTGTTGCGATAGTACTTCTCGGGATCGGTGACGGATTCGCCCACGTAGGCGAAGGCGGCGAAATGGAGTACGGCTGCGGGCTTGTATTCGGCGAAGACCTCGTCGAGCTCCCCGCGATGGAGGATGTCCCCGCGCACGAGCGGCCCCCATTTGACGGCCCAGTCGTGGCCATACACCATGTTGTCGAAGGTGATCGGGGTAAAGCCCGCCGCATTGAGGGCCTTGCAGGTATGGGAGCCGATGTAGCCCGCGCCGCCGGTGACGAGGATGTTGGTTGCCATGGAGCGTTCTTCCTTGAAGGGTTGTTACTTGTCGGCGAGGACCGCCGCCACGGGCGCGGCCCCGGTTTTCCAAGCGCCGCCCTTTCCGGTCGGCGCGCCAAGCGTCATGGTCATGCCGCGATAGAACGTGATCGCCTCGATGCGCAAGGCCAGCTTCTGGCCGGCAGTCAGCTTTTCCACGCCGAGCAGCCGTGCCGGCAGCGCCAGTTCCAGGGCGATGTGCGGCAACGGCTTGTCGAGCACCTGCATGACGCCCTGTGTCTCCAGGGAGGCGAGGCTGCCGTCGGCGGCCACGGCGTAGAGCCGGGGCGCCAGTTCGAAGCGGCCCGGGTACTTGGAATGGGGACGCGGCACCAGGCACAGGGCGAAGTGCTTCATGCCCGCGCCGGCGTCCACGTCGAGATTGATGCGGTAGCTCTCCGAAGGCGGGAATTCGCCGTCGTGGGCCAGCAGGTAGAGGTCGGCGTAGTTCTGGGCCAGATTGAAGAGGTTGAGGCTCTCCGGGCTCCAGGACATGTGCACGTCGCCGAAAGGCACGTGGGGCGCGGGCACGGTGAACCAGGGCAGGCGCGTGCCGGCCTTGTCCGGCCAGTCGGCCAGCGAATCGTCGCCCACGACCACCGGCGCTTCGGCCCGCGCGATGGGGATGACCGCCGGCATGGGCGGGGCCTTCCTGCCGCCGCTTGCGGCGTGCAGGGCCGGGACGTCGCGGTTGGCGGCGGCAAGGGCCGTGACGAGTCCTTCGTAGGGCGCGTTGCGGATGTCCACGAGGCCCATGTTGAAATTCTCGCCGTCGCCGCGCCCGCCCGAGGGCTCGTCGTAGTACTGGAACCAGTGGATGCCGGCGATGTTCGGGAAGGCGGCGAAATTGCGCACCGCGGCCGCAGCCCCGGCCGCGCGTTCGGCCTGCGTCTGTACGTGCATCAAGTGGCCGTTGTTGACGTTGCCCGAACGGTTTTCGTTGGCGGCGAAGAAGAATTCCGAAATGAGCACCGGCGTGTCCGTGAGCCTGGCCAGGCCCTCGAAATAGTACGGGGCCACCCAGCCGTCGGGCGTGTCCACGTTGTAGTTGGTGGAAAGGACGTCGAGGTGGCCGCGCGAGGCCAGCACCGCGTCCTGGTTGTAATACAGCGGCAAACGGTCGCCCATGACGAGGCGGTCGGGGTCGGCGGCCTTGAGCGCCTTGTAGACCAGCTCGTAGTACTTGCCGGCGCACACGGCGGTGAAGCGCTCGATCAGCGCGATGCCGTGCCCGCCCGGGCGCAGGTGCAGTTCCGCCCGGCCCTTCCTGAGGTCCTCGAAGCCCGTTACGTCCTTGCCGGGCACGAAATCGACCAGCAGCCTGCGCCAGTCGCCCTTGTAGTGGTCATGGATCATGCGCCACAGCACCTGCTTGGTGTACACGGCCCACTCGTTGCCGAGATACCAGCGGAAAAGCGGCGCGTTCCACCAGCCGACCTCGTTGTCCGTGAAGTAGCCGATGACCGCGGGATTATCCTTGAAGGGAGCGGTGATCTCCCTGGCCTTGGCCGTGGCGATGGCCTGGGCGTCCGGGGCGAAGGGGTCGAACCAGTG
>DQED01000168.1:0-1645 GCA_003525525.1 Desulfovibrio sp. | reverse complement strand
GCCGTGGTCGGATCGGACCAGCCGCCGCGCGTGTTGAAGCCCCAGGCGTAGAGGCGCTGTTGCGTGTCGGCGGCCCAGGCCGCCAGATCGGGATAATTGTTCTCCCAATAGTAGCCACGGTCGCGGGTGCGCTTGTCGCCGCCGTTGGTGGTGTCCGCACCGATGGAAAAAAACGGCACCCCGCCGCCCGGCATGGTCAGCCACCATGCGCCGTCACGGCGCGCCGTACCGAAGCCGCCGGCCAGGGCCGCGACGCAGAAAAGCGCGAGCCAAAGCGCGACCGCAGCCGGGATGCCCCAGGCCGTGCGGCCGCGACTGCGGCCCAAGCCGGGCCGGTTACAAGACGAAAACACCCTTGCCGCCATCCGGAGGAACATGTGCTTCATGGGAGATATGGAGGGTTCGCGGTGGAGTAATGGGCGCATCAGCGCAGGGCGTCGGCCAGGAGCTTCGCAAGCACCGTGTCGGAATCGAAATAGCGCGCGGCAAAGGCCTTGGCCGCCTTGNNCCAGTCGGCGCGCACGGCCTCGATGCCGGCCAGGGCCCCGGCCTCGTCGTCGAAAGCGACGACGCCCTCGCCCACGTCCATGAAGCGCGAATAGCCCGTGTCCTGGACCACGGCCGGCCGACCGGAAGCCAGGTAGCAGGCCGTGCGGCAGGAAAACCAGCCCGAGCGCGTGGCCACGTAGGCGTTTTTCGCGGTGGAGAATTCCGCGAAGCTGTCCCAGATGTAGTCCCGGTAGACCCAGGGCGTCTGGGACATGGAAAAGCCGTCGCGCAACTTCCAGCCCTTTTCCTCGAGCAGCTCGCGGGGCGGCCGGCCGCCGCCGAGCGCCAGTTCCAGGGGCGCGGACGTCTTTTGCGGCAGGTCGAGCATCTTCTCGAATTCCATGTTCTTGCCGCCGTACTGCACGCCGCCGACAAGGGGCCCTTTCTGGGTCGGCTGCCAGGAGAGCACGGTGGTGAAGGCGTCGCGCGCGGGCGTCTCCGGCGCGCCGGCCCAACTCCCGAGCACGATGGGCTGGCGCGTGGGAATCCAGTCCACGATGCCCTTGGGCACGGTGCAGAAATCCTCGTTGATGTTTTCCCCGAAGGAGAAAAACACGTCGTGGCGACGCATGTTCTCGATGTTTCGCTTTTCCTCGTCCGTGGCCGTGCCGTCCAGGAACTGGGGAAAACTCGACTGGGTGTAGAGGGGATCGGAATCGATGAGCACCTTGACAGGAATCTTCGCGTAGGCCTCGCGCAACTGGCAGGTCGTCGAAATGTTGAAAAAGACGTCGGCGCGCTTAACCACCGCGGCAAGGTCCTCGGCGGACATGCCCCAATGGCGGTCGTCGGGGCCGATGACGCAGAAGCGCTTGGCGAGGCCGGGGTCCAGGGCGGCGACGTAATCGCCCAGGTACTTCGTATGGTAGGTCAGGTCGTCGACGAAGGTGACATTGAAGGGATCGTAGGCCCAGCCGCCGGTGTCCTCGAGGTAGTAGACGTCGTGGCCCAGGCGGTAGAAGCCGTGCAGGTACTGGATGTAGTCCCAGGCCACCCCGCCCAGCGGATACGTGGCGGCCAACCCCGAAACGATGATCGTGCGCTTTTGCATTGCGTGAGCATCCTTGTGTGGAAACCGGGGGAGGGAACCCCTTTT
>DQED01000175.1 GCA_003525525.1 Desulfovibrio sp. | reverse complement strand
GCGCCCTGCGCCTGCCGCGCCGGCGTCCCAAGCCGGGCGGACCGGGCGACGACACTCCGGGGAGTGGTTCGGGCGCTGCGGGCGACGGATCGGGCTCTGCCGGAAGCTGAGCCCGGCGGTATGCTTTTTGAAACTGTTCCTTCCGCCGGCACATTCCGCCGGCGGGAGGAACTCCATGGATTCCCGGCATTGCTGCGTGTGCGGCCGCGCCATCGAGGCGCTTGACGTCTATATCCTGCGGGCGCAGGGAAAAATCTGCAGCCAGTGCGTGCTGGAGCGGGATATCCCGGTAGGCGGCGTGGCGACGCGCCGGCAGTTGCGCCAGGGCGCGGGCTTCCCCCGCCCGATCGGCCCCCGGCCTTTGGCTCCGGGCTTCCCGGCGCTGTGAAAACCCCCTTTTGCCATCCGTGAATCTATCTGCTAGGAACCCCTTGTTCGGTTTTGCACAAATTCGTTCCCAAGGGGTACCCGGCTCATGCAACTGACCACGCGTAGCCGTTACGGCCTGCGCATGCTTCTCGACATCGCCCTCCATGGCGACGAGCGACCGGTGCGCATCCAGGACATCGCCAAACGCCGCAATATTTCCGTCAAGTATCTCGAGCAGTTGATTCGAGCGCTGAAAAAGGCCGGTTTCATCCACAGCAAGCGCGGCCCCAAGGGCGGCCATGTGCTCGCCGTGTCGCCGGAAGACATCCGGGTGGGCGATGTGGTCCGGGCCCTGGAGAGCCGGCCCGAGCTGACCGAATGCGTGGGCAACCCCGAATCCTGCGTCATCTCCGGCGATTGCGTCACACGCCAGATATGGGCCCGGGCCACGGCCAGCCTGTTTCGGGAACTCGACGCCATCCGCCTCGCCGATCTCCTTGTCCAGGCCCGCAAATCCGAGATTCTGGGCTTGCCCTGCTGCTGAAGCCCGGCCTCAGTGCGTGGCCGCCCATGCGCTGAAGGTCATGGGCGCGCCGCCGGGATTGGCCGCGGCATAGGCGGCGAAGCGTGCAAGGAACGCGACCCGCGCCATGTAGAGCGGCTTCTTCCAGCCCTTGCGCGGCTGGCCGATGAGGTCCACGCCGCCGGCCGCCGCCTGATCCGCGACGATTTTTTCCAGGGACTGGCCCGTGGGATTGCGGAGCAGGGCGTAGAGCACCATGAACGTGGTCGTGCGCCCGTCCCCGGCATGGCAGTGCACGTGCAGCCACGTGCCCGGGGCCATGGTCCGGCAGTATTCCACGAACCGGTCCACCTGCGCCGCGTCCGGGGCCATGTCGTCGGTGACGTATAGCCGCAGGTAGCCCACGCCCCGCGCCGCGGTCAGCTGCGCCTCGGACGCGACGTCGACCACGTCCACGCGAAGCGCACGCGCCTTCCCGATGCCCCCGGCCTTGTTCTTCGCCTCGATGACCGTCACTTTCGCCGTACCGGTCTTGGCCAGGGCGGCCAGGCGCTGCGCCTCGTCGCGGGCCGCCTCCTCGGGCGTCTTGCCCATGTTGGCTTCGTCTTTCGGCGCAAACCAGCTCACGGGCCGGTCGTTGAGGAAGCCGTGCGATTCCTGGCGCAAATCGACGATGGCAAGCGGCCCGGGCAGGGTGCGCACGAGGTTGTCGAGCCCGGCGGCGTCGAATTCCGAACTGCCGGACAAGCGCAGTTTCGCGCTTGCCGGGTCGCCCTTGGGACCGCCGTCGGCCAGGCGGAAGTGGAGGGGCAGGGCCTGTCCGGGCGGATAGTCGTAGATGAGCACGGGACCGTCCGCACCGGGTGCTGCGTTGGTCTTGGACGCGGGCAGCGCGCGCGGCCAGGCGGCCAGAATCGCGAGGAAAAGGGCGCAGGCAAGCAGCCGGGACAGGAGTCGGGCGGGGCGCGTCGGCGTCATGGCGGTCTCCTTGGTTCTCCGGCCCGCAGCGGCCGGAGGCGGATGCTCTTCGCTAGATGCCTGGTCGCGCCGTGTCAATGACCGACCCGCTAGAGGGCGAAACGCAGCCCCGGCACGGCCTCGATGCACCCGAGCTCCCGGCAGTGCTCGGCGAAAAGCACGAGGCTCGCCTTGGCCGGGGCGTCCAGGTCGTAGTTGACCACGCGCAGGTAGTGAAGCAGGGCCGTTTCGCTGATCCAGTCGGGCCGCGACGGCGCGCGCACGAGTGCGGGCAGGCGTTCGGGCAGGCCGGCGTTTATCGCCGCAAGCGCCGCGTGGAGCCTGCCGAGCGTCTCCAGGCGCTGCCCGGAAAGCCCGGCGCGCACGATCCACAGGGCGAAGACGAAGGGCGTGCCGGCGTAGTCGAACCAGGCCTGGCCCAGGTCCGTGACGTGCCAGCCGGCCGGGGGATCGAGGTAGCGCCCAAGGGCCAGGTCGCCGATCTCGACGAAGGGTTTGCCCGTCGCCAGCCCGGTGCCGGGCGGCACGCTCTCGAAGCGGACGTCGGGGAAATTCCAGGTGAAGCGCCACAGCACACGCGTCAGGGCGTTGGAGCTGGCCGAGGCCCCGGAGAAAAGGACCGGGTCGCCGGTGCGCCGCAGGTGCGCGGGCAGCTCGGCCAGGGGCACGGGCGAGAGGAGCAGCACGCTCTGGATGGGCGCGACCGCCGCGCGGATGCACAGGTCCGGCAGCAGCTTGAAGGCTCCGGGGTCGGCCAGGTAGGCGAACGCCGAGGCCGGGGCGGCGTCGATGTCGCCGGCCGCCAGCGCGGCGTTGAGTTCGGACGGATGCCCGGGCACGTACGCGATGTCCGGTCCTTCGGGAAAGTCCGGGATCAGGGATTCGTAGAGCGGCCAGACGTTGAGGTAGGCGATGCGGCCGAGTTTCAAGGGCCCGTGAGCCATGGGCGACCCTCCTTTGCGCGGAAAAAAACGCGGCCCCGAAGGTATTCCCCCCGGGGCCGGCGATCAAGGCGAATTCCGGTGAACTAGGCGAGCTGGGCCAGCAGGGTCTCTTTGATGGAGTCGATGGTGCCTTCGCCGTTGAGCTCGATGTACTTGGTCTTCCCCTCGGCGGCCAGCTTCTTGTAGAAGTAGGCGGCGGCCAGGGTGCCGGTGGTGGTGTCGTAGTAGATGTCGTGGCGCTTGCCGATGGCGGCCTCGTCCTGGTCGTCGGAGCGGGTCTTGAGGTCGCCGCCGCACACCCGGCACTTGTCGCCGTTGGGCTT
>DQED01000346.1 GCA_003525525.1 Desulfovibrio sp. | reverse complement strand
GGGACGGGCGACGGCGGGGACGCCTGCGCGGCGGAAAGCGGGCGGGGCAGGGCCAGGGCGGCCAGAATCAGGCAGGCCGCCAGAGCGCGGCAGGCGTGAGTGCGTACGGGCATGGCAAAGGCGGCGTCACTCGGTGAGATGCTCGAGCAGCCGTCTGGCCGCTTCGTAGCCGGGATCGATTTCCAGGGAAATGTGCAGATACTTCCGCGCTTCTGCCAGATTGCGGCAGCGGTGGTAGGCCGTCGCGATGTTGTAGCCCACGGACGGGGCCTGCCGGGCGAGATTGGGGTCCACGGCCAGGGCTTTTTCGAAATGGTCCAAGGCGATGTCGTATTGCCGGCCTTCGGCGTGGGCCACGCCGATGTTGTAGAGCAGGCCGGCGTCGCCCGGCGCGATTTCCAGGGCCTTGCGGTAGTTGTCCACGGCCTGCTGCCACAGGCCCTGGCGGCGCAGCAGGATGCCCCGGTCGTTGAACATCCACAGGTCGGCCTTGCCGAGCGCCCCGCCCTTGGCTTCGATGGCCTCGGTGACGAAGCGCAGGGCCATGTCCTGGTCCTTGTCGCCGATGGCCCGGGCGATCTCCATGAGCGAATCGCTGACCATGTCCGAGGCGACCCGGGTGACCACGCGCCGGGCCTCCTCGAAATACGTCTTGGCCTTGTCCGTGTCGCCGCTGGCGAGGTACATGCCGCCGATCTCCACCTTGCGCTCGAAATTGAGCGGCGAAAGCGTGTCCAGGCGGCTCAAGTAGGCCAGGCGTTTGTCGCTCTCCCCGGATTCGCGGCAGAGGTCAACGAGCTTTTTGAGCGGTTCGATAAAGAGCTTCTCGGCCTTGGCCGCGGCCAGGTAATGCTTTTCCGCAGCGGCGTAATCGCCACGCTTGAGCGAAGCGTCGCCCATGAGCAGATGGCACTTGAGGCTGTCGGGCTTGATCTCGAAGGCCTTGGCCGTGATCCGCTCGGCCTGGTCCAGGTCGCCGGCGGCGATGAGTTCCGCCGCCCGGTCGAGCAGGACGCCGAGCTGGTTGTTGGGCTTTATGGCGAAGGCGATCTTTTCGATGAGGGCGTTGGCCGAGATGGGCTTGGTGATGATGCTGTCGGCCCCGATCTCGTGGGTGAGGACGAGCTCGTCGCGGGACATCTCGGTGCTGACCACGATGATGCGCACCCGGTCGCCGTAGAAGGTCTTGAGCACCTTGACGGGCTTGATGCAGGCGGCCTTGCGGATGCGCCGCTCGACGAACAGCACGAGCGGCGCGGGCGCGCGCCCCGCCGCCTTGTTGACGAACGCCACCAGCGCATCGTAGCCGGAGGCTTCGCGAAAGGCGGTCTTGACGTCGATACGCAGGCCGCCCAGGGTGAACTTCACCATGCGGGCGAAGCTCTCGTCGTCCGTGGCCGCCGCGGCCATGCCGCCTTCGGCGAAATAATCCAGGACGATGCGCTCGTATTTCTTGGCCGTCTGCTCGGCCCGGACTCGCATGATGTTCGACATGACCCCGTCCGCTCCCCTCACGCGCCGCCCGCTGCGCCGCGCACCCGGCGCAGCAGCGCCAAAAGCTCGGGATCGACGGCGCCGAGCCCGGATTCCTCGTTGGCCGGGGCCAGCACCCGAAGCGGCGCGGTGCAGCATACGCCGATCCCCTGCAGGCGCTCGACCAGGCCAGCGTCCACGACCTGCCCGGCCACGGCGGCCTTCTCGCCCGTGCCAAGACAGATGTCCTCTTCCAGGATCATGCCCGCCGTCAAGCCCGTGAGCGGCGCTTCGGCGCGCCGGTAGCCCTCGCGGGAGCCGGCCAGCAGGCCGATCAGCTCCAGCGCCTTGGGGTCGTACATGCCTTCCCGGGCCTGCATGGCCGCAAGGGCCTCGTCGCGGCCGACACCCGAGGTGAGCAGCCGGTCGTAGTCGAGAGCCGCCTTGAGCAGACGCGCGCCCAGGGGGATGGCCGCGCCGCGCGGGCCGTCGTCCTCGCCGGCGAAGGCGCGTTCCTGATGACGGATGATATCGGCCACCTCGCCGAGCTTGGGGATATTGGCGAGCAGATCCGCGCCGATGCCGGGATGGCGGGAGAAAAGCGCGGCCCTGTCCCCTTCCAGGCTGCCGGCGGCGCGCAGGGCGGCGAACATGGATTCGGGCATGACCACGGCCCCGAGCTGGGACAGCGTGACCGCAAGTTCGATGCGCCATATCTCCGGGGCTTCCAGGCAGCGGGCCATGTCCATCACCAGCCGCCGGACCCGGCCGGCGCGGCCCATGGCTTCGGCGTTTTGCAGGGCGAGCAGGTCGGTAAGCAGCTTGATGATGCCGCGAAGCGCCCCCTTGAGAAAATCCCTTTCCGCCGTGGCCTGCAGGTAGTGGGCGACGCCGGCGGCCAGGGCCTCCTCCAGCGTCTCCTCGGCGCAGGGTTTGGCCAGGAAGCGGAAGACCCGCCCGACGTTGATGGCCTCCATGGCCGTCTCCAGGTCGGCATAACCGGTGAGCAGGATGCGTACGGTGTCCGGGCACACCCGGCGCAGGCGGTCGAAAAATTCCAGCCCGTCGAGCCCCGGCATGCGCAGATCCGAGACGACCACGGCATACGGCCCGCCCTCGGTCACCGCCTCCAGCGCGCGCATGGACCCCACGGCGATGTCCACGGCGTATTTTCGCCGCAGCTTGCGCTTGAGCGCCGCGGCCATTTCCGCGTCGTCATCGACGAACAAAATCTTGTGCTTCACGCCCATGCGCCCACAATTCCTTGTTGCCGCACGAATCGCATCATGGCTTTCGTGCGCCGCCCTCCAACGGAAAGCGGATGAAAAATCGCGCCCCTTCCCCCGGCCTGCTTTGGAAATCGATGGACCCGCCATGGCGGGCCATGATGGCGTTGCTGATGGCCAGCCCCTGCCCCGTCCCCTTCCCCGCCGGCTTGGTGGTGAAAAACGGGTCGAACACGCGTCCGGCATGGATCGGATCGATGCCCGGCCCGGTGTCGGCCACGGTCACCGTCACGGCATCCGGCTCGAGGGTCGTTTCGATGACGATGCGGCCGCGCTTCCAGGGTTCCCGCTGCGCCTGCTCCTCTAGCGCCTGGGCGGCGTTGAGCACCACGTTGAGCAGGACCTGCGACACCTCGTGGGGTTGACCATAGACCAAAGGCAACTCCGGGGCGAGGTATAATTCCACCTCCGCGGCCTGTTTCCAGGCGTTGCGCGTGATGGTGACGATGTCGCGCACCTGGGCGTTTATGTCGAAAAAAAGCGCCTCCCCGGTGCCGGGATGGGACATCTGGCGCATGGCCGCCACGATCTCGGACACCTGGCGGATGCCCTTGCGGGTGTTGGCGATGGCCAGGGGCACCTCCTGGCGCAGATAGTCCATGTCCAGTTCCGTTTCCAGCGCCCGCACCCGGCCCAGGGCCTCGGCCAGGGCCTGTCCGTCCGGGCCGAGACCCGACGCGCCGCCGGCGACGCGCGCGGCCGCGTCGGCGAGCGCCGCCTGGGCGGCCAGGAAGGCGAGCAGTTCGCCGAACGCCTCGTCGAGAAAGCCGGCATTGTAGCCCACGTACTGGATGGGGGTGTTGATCTCGTGGGCGATGCCCGTGGCCAGTTGGCCGATGGCCTGCATGCGCCGCTCCTGCAGGGCCTTGAGTTCCCGGGCCTTGATCTCCGAAAGATCCTGGCCGAGCAGCAGCACCCCGGCCTCGCCCCCGGGCTCGGGAACGGGATTGACCGTGAGGCCGAGCAACCGCTCGTCGCCGCCGGGAATGCGGCAGCGCACCTCGTCCACGCGCACGGGCTGGAGGGTGCTGCGGCTTCGCGCCACGGCGTCGCGCACGCATTCCCCTTCGAAATCGAGCCCGACGTCGAAAAAATCCCGACCGGCCACTTCGGCGGAGACCAGCCCGAATACGGCCTCGGCGCTGGCATTGAAGCGCCGGATGCGGTTGTCGCCGTCAAGGCTCACCAGGATGGACCGGATGGAGGAGAGCAGCATCTCGATGTCCTGGCTGACCATGGCCATCTCGCGCTCGAAGGTCTGCCGCCGGGTCACGTCACGCACGATCTCGGCCAAGCCGACGAGGTCTCCCGCCGCGTCGCGCAGGGGATGGCAGACGATCTCCAGGCTCCGTTCGCCGCTGCCCCGGCCCTGCACGACGCCCACGCGGGAGGCTTTTTCTCCCGTGGCCAGGACCTCCCCCGCAGGGCAGCCCGCGCAGATCCCTTCCGCGGCGTCCGGGCCTTCGTCGCACGGCGCACCGACCGCAAAGGCCTTTGACGGAAAAAAACCGCGCATGGTCGCGTTGACAGCAAGGACGCGGCCCTTGGCATCCAGGAAACATGCGCCGACATCCACGGCGTCGAAAAAGGCGCGGAAAAAAGGCGCCAGGGGATCGGGCGCGCAGGCGGGAACCGTCTTTCGCGACCGGGCGCGGCTCATCCGGCCCTCTCTTCGAGCCAGACGGCCAGGGCGGCTTCGCCCGCAGGGGCGATGCCGCGCACGAAAAGACCGTCCCCGGCAGGCCGGTCGAACACCCGTTTCCTGTCCACCCGGCCTTCGGCCAGACACAGGGAGGCGTCGCGCAACAAATCGCCGCAGTCGCGCAGCACCGCGTCGAAAACGGCGTCCATGCCGCGCCCCCCGGCCGCATCCCCCAGACCTGCGGCCAGCGCGGCCTCCAGGGACGCCGAAAACCCGAGTCCCGCTTCCAGAGTGCGGCCGTCCGGCACCCGGCCCACGAGAAGCGCGCGTTGCGCAAACCCCTCCCAGTCGAGGGGCGCGCCGATGTCCCGCGCTTCCAGGGGCTGGCCGGCGAAGCGCCGCACGGCTCCGGCCAGGGCGGCGAAAAGGGTCTCAGCCACCTTGTTGTCGGCGAAAAAGTCCTGCAGATAACGCAGTGGCAGCTTCCCCTGCGCGCCCAGGGCGTAATGGCGGCCCATGAGCGCCTGGTACCCTTCCCGGCTGATGTGCCCGCGCAGGAGCAGCGCCTCGCCGAGATAGACGTGCTGCACCTTTTGCAGGAAAAGCAGCGCGTCCAGGTCGCGCCGGGACAGGCAGCGCTCGCGCACGGCGATGTCGCCAAAAAGCCTTGGGTCGTCCCGTTGCCGCTCGCGGATGGCCAGAACCTGCCCGGGCGTGAGCGCCCCGCGGTCCATGGCCACTTCGCCGATGCGGCGGTTGTTTTCGCGCTGGAAGCGCAGGCCGTCTTCGAGCTGCGCTTCGGTCACGACTCCCCGCTCCACGAGAAAGCGCCCCAGAAAACTCATGCCACGCCCCTTTTCACGGCCCTCCGGCCGGCTTGTCACCGCCTCAGGCGGCCCGACAGGGAAATCTCGGGATACGGCTGCGCCTCTTCCTGTTTCTTTTCGACGGCGCGCCTGAGGTTTTGCGCCTCGGCGAAACCGGGATCGAGCGCCAGGGCCATATCCAGAAATTTCCCGGCCAGCCGGAGCTTTTCCTTTTCGTAGTAGGTCCTGGCGATGTTGTAGAGCAGGTGCTCGTCGCGCTTGGTCAGGCGGTACGCCTTGAAGTAATAGCGCAGGGCCTGGGCATACATGCCGTGCTTGCGCATTTTGATGCCGAACTCGTTGAAAAGGTGCTTGTGTTCCTCGCCGAAGGCCGCTTCCAGGGTGATGATGCGGCGGCAGACGAGGTTGGCGTTGTCGAGTTCGCCCCGGTCGAGATAGGTGAGCCCCAGGCCGAAGGTGGCGCGGATATGCTCCTCGTCCACGCGCAGGGCGTTTTTGTATTCGAACTCCGCGGACATGAGCTCGCCCTGGCTGCGATGCGCGTCGGCCGCGTCCACGGTGTCGCGGACCTTGCGCATCATGGGCACGACCTTGTTGAGGTAGAGATCAGGTTCCGGCAGGTAGTTCGCGAGCAGTTCCTCCCTGGTCACGAGTCGCGCCTTGCCCGAAGGGATGCAATGCTTGTTGAGGCTGCGCACCACGAACGAGCCGTCCGCCTGTTCCTCGGCGAAAACGAAAATGCTCTGCCTGACCTTGCGCTTGGTCGTGCCGAATCCGATGGATGCCTGGGACTGTGTGGAAAAGACCCCTTTGAACAGTTCGCCCGTCGTTCCGGCCGCCTCGTTCCCGAATCCAGGAGATGAGTCCATGCTGTGCGCCTGGTTGGAGGTTTCCGGCTGGCTCCGCCGCCTGAGCCGTGGGCGCCCTGTCGCGGGCGCCGCCCGAAGCGGTCTTGCTATCCGTCCAGAATCTTGGCGAAAGCCAGCTTTTCCGCAGGCGGCACAAGCACACGCCAGCGGGCCTTTTTCCCGGATACGGCCCCGAGATCGAGCAGGCGGCGGATGGAGAGGGTGTTGAGTTCGAGCCCCCGTCCGAACACCAGCTCGCCCTTGAGGTCCGCCACATCCTGATCGAGGAGCATGCCCGCCGCAAGCCCCTCGCCGGGAACCAGCCTGGGCGCGTAGCCGTCGGGCATGGTCGCCAGGGACTCCAGCGCGCCGAGCACCTCGGGGTCGTACCAGCCCTCCCGGGCGTACATGCGCTCAAGGCTCGTGGTCACGGCATTGTCCGATTGGAGCTTGTGCCGGTACAGGGCCTCCAGGGTGTCGAAATCGAGGGCGACCTTGAGGATGCGCGCGCCAAGGGGAATGCGCTCCCCCTTGACGCCGTCCGGGGGCAACCCGCCGCCGTCGTAGCGTTTCTCCTGGTAGGCGATGATTTCCGCCACTTCGCGCAGGCGGGGGATGTTGGCGACGAGATCCGCGGCGACCTTGGGATGCATGGCGAACTGGTAGGCCTTGTCCCCGGGCAGGGGTTCGCCGCGGTAGGCCTTGCGCAGGATGTCGGCCGGCAGGCCGGCGCAGCCGATCTGGGAGAGCATGGCGGCCAGTTCCAGCCGCCAGGCGTCCTCGACGCCCAGATACGCGCCCAGTTCCATGGTCAGGCGCTTGACCCGCGAGGACTTGCCGAACGCCTCCGGGCTCACCATCTCGAGCAGGTTGGTCAGGAGCTTGATGGTGCCGCGCACCGTGCCGCGCAACAGCTCCTTTTCCGCGGCCTGCAACTGGTACTGGCGCAGTCCGGCGAGCAGCGCCTCGGCCAGATCCTCCTCGGGGCAGGGCTTGGTCAGAAAGCTGAACACCTTGCTTTTGTTGACCGCGGCCATTGCCACGGCAATGTCGGCAAACCCCGTGAGAATGATGCGCACGGCATCGGGGCGCAGTTCCCTGACCCGGCCCAGGAACTCCACCCCGTCCATGCCCGGCATGCGCAGGTCCGAAACGACCACGGCCACGTCCAGGCCTGCCGCCAGCATATCCAGGCCGACCTGCGGCCCGGCCGCGACCTCGACGTCGTAGGTTTTTCGAAAGGCGCGCGCATACGCCGCCAGGATCTCCTGGTCGTCGTCGACGAACATGATGCGCGGTTTTTCCATGGGGCTCCGGGGCCGGCCGGTCGTCCGGGAGTCGACGGCCCTATCCGTTTTTCCTAGGCCATGCGCCGCGCTTTTTCAAGGCGGGCGGCAGCCCCTCGGGCGAGGGACGTCCAGGCCACGCCGTCGCGCGCCGCGACAACGCCCGGGGCATCCACGGCCGCCTGGACGGCACGTTTGGCCACAAGACGCGCGCGCTCGATGCGCCGGCCGAAATCGCGCCATTTCTCCGCCGCGGCGAGCACCGCCGCCGCCACCTCGGCCGCGCTGTCCGCGGTGACGCCGATCTCGTTGAAGATGTCCGGATATTCGGCTTCGCTGGGCGTGGGGTCCTGAAGCAGGGCCGTCGCCTGCGCTTCCTTGGCCTGGTAGGCGGCCATCTGGCCCGCGCCCGGCGTCAGCACCTTCTGGCGCAAGACCTCGGCCGCGGCGTCGATGGCCGCGCAGGCCGACGCCTTGGCTGCGTCCAGGTCGATTGCCCAGGACTGCCCGATTACAACGGGCGTACCGTCGGGTACGGGGAGGATGAGGCAACCGGGATAGAGGCCTGAAAGGTCCTGGGAGTCGGAGTGGGTTGAAATTACGGTCTGATGGCGTGTGACTATTTTCATAAGACGAGACTGCTGCGCAATTCTCGAGAGTCGCAGCTTGCCCCGTTTTTTTGGGTCGCGAGGAGGCAATCGTGATGATTGTTCTCCGGGTCCAGGATGCTTTCGCCC
>DQED01000129.1 GCA_003525525.1 Desulfovibrio sp. | reverse complement strand
GCCCTGGAGCACCGCTTCGACCTGCTCGGCTCGGGCCCGGTGCAGGTGGCCTACGGTGCGCCGGCCGCCGGCGTCGAGGGCGTGGTCTACGCGCCGCAGGACCGGCCGCCGGCCGGGGTCACCCCCCCCAATCGCCGGGAAAGCCGTCGTCTGGCCGCCCGCATCGACGATCCCGGCTACCGGCCTATCGACTGGCAGCTCGATTTCAAGTCCGGCTTTCGCTTCGACGCCCGGCTCTGGCGCGGGGCCATCCCCGTCGGCGCGCGGCCAGGCGTTGACGTCAAGGTTCCCTGGGAGCTGGCCCGGATGTACCATCTGCCGCGCCTGGCGCTGGCCGCCCGCGCCGCGGCCGATGCTCCCGGCGACGCCCGGTTCCTCCCGCCAGCGCGCTACGCCGGGGAGTTCCGCAACCAGGTGCTGGATTTCGCCGCCGCCAACCCGCCGCGTTTCGGCGTCAACTGGGTCTGCCCCATGGAAGCGGGACTGCGCGCAGCCAACATCCTGCTCGCCCACGACCTTTTCACCGCCGCCGGCATCCGCTTCGACGCCGCCTTCGAGGCCCTGCTGGTCCGCCTCGCGCGCGAACACGGCCTTTTCATCGCCGCCAACATGGAATGGGACGAAACCGCGCGGGGCAACCATTACCTAGCCGACGTGGCCGGACTGGCGTTCATTGCCGCGTACCTGCCCAGCTCCCCCCGAAGCGACGCCTGGCTGGCCTTTGCCGCGCGGGCCCTGGCCGAGGAGATGCGCTTCCAATTCCATGACGACGGCGGCAACTTCGAGGCCTCGACCGCCTACCACCGCCTTTCCACGGAAATGGCCCTGTACGCCACGGCCGTGCTGGCCGGCCTGCCGGAAAAAAAACGGCAGGCCCTGGCCGATTACGACCGCAGGCTCTGGTCCGGGCCGCCGCCGCTTGCGCCCGCACCCGCGCCGCTTTTCCCCTTCCCGGCCTCGCCAGGACGGCGCACGCCCTTTGCGCCGGAGCATTTCGAGCGCCTGCGCCGCGCCCTGCGTTTCACCGCCGCCGTGGCCAAGCCCGACGGCCGACAGCCCCAGGTCGGGGACAACGATTCCGGCCGGCTCTTTTCCCTGCGCCCCGGCGAGGACGGCATGGACCACCGCCACCTGGCCGACGCCGGGGGCGGGCTGTTCGCCGATCCGGCGCTTGCGGCCTATGCCGGCGGGCGCGCCTGCGAGGGCTGGCTCGTGGCCGCCCTGGCCGACCTCGGTCCGGGCGAACGCATCCCCGCCGGACCGCAGTCCGCCCTGCCCCGGCTTGACGACGAAGCGGATTTTCTGCGTCTGCAAGGCGAGCTCGCGGCCGACCCCGGCCTCGTCTCGCGCAGCCTGGAGATTCCCTTGCCCGCCCCAGCCGTGGACCCGGCCACGCTGACGCCCGCAGTCTTCCCGGATTTCGGCCTCTCCGTGCTGCGCGGCGAAGAATTCTACCTCGCGGTGCGCTGTCCCGAACCCGGACCGCGCCGCCTGACCGGCCACGCGCACTGCGACCTGCTGTGCGTGGAGCTGCACCACGCCGGCCGCGACCTCGTGGTCGACCCGGGGAGCTATCTCTACACCCCGTTTCCCGCCCTGCGAAACGCCTACCGGGGGTCGCTCGCCCACTTCGTCCCCCTACTCGACGGCGTGGCCCCGGCGGACCTGCGCCAGGACCTTTTCGCGCTGCCCTGGCGCATGGCCTGCAAGCGCCTGGCGTTTTGCCGGCTGGGGTTCATCGGCGAAATCGCCGGCCAGGGCCATCGGGTGCGGCGGGTGGTGGAGGTGCGCGCCACGGGCGTACGCGTGACAGATTTCGCCCCGGCCGGCGGCCCACAACTGCTTTCGCCCTTTTGCCCGGAGATCACGGTGACCCATGGATACGGCACGAAAACGACGCGTCCTGTTTGTGCTTTTTGAAGGCCTGCCGCGCACGGTCATCGACTCCCAGGTCCTGCTGCACGCGCGCGAGATGGCCCGAGAGGGCGACCTCGCCTTCGAGATCTGGAGCTTCGCCTGCGGCGCGGAGCTCTACCGCGCGTCCAAGGCGCGGCTCGCCGAGGCGCGGGACCTGGCCGGCTGTCCGGTCCGGGTTTACCGCGCCGTCTGGTACGCCCTGCCCTTCTCCATCCTGGCCAACGCGCTGTGGCTGGCCCTGCTGCTTCTCCGCTACCGGCCGCGCTGCGACGTGGTCCACGCCAGGGGCGATTTCACGGCGGCGGTCGTCGGCTATCTGCGGCCGTTTTTCCCCTTCCGTCTCCTCTGGGACCACCGGGGCGACGGCGAGGCGGAATTCGCGGCCGATTTCCGCGCCGACGCCTTGTGGAAGAAGCTGGCCAAGCGCTACAAACTGTGGAGCATCCGCTGGCGGGTGATGCTTGCCACGAAGCGATGCGACGCCGCCTTTTTCGTCAGCGACGCGCTGCGCCGGCGCGTCGGCGAGGCGTTCAGAGACAAGCCCCATGCCATCGTGCCCTGCGCCGCGTCGCGGGAGCTCTTCTTCTTCGACCCGGACCTGCGACGCCGCACGCGCGAAGCGCTCGGCTACGAGGAGGACGCACAGGTCTTCATCTACAGCGGCGGCATGGCCTCGTACCAGTGCTTCCCCGAGACCGTGGCCCTGTTCGGCCGCCTGCGCCGCGAAGACCCCCGGCGGCGACTGCTCGTGCTCACGCCGCAGCAAGAGGCCGCCAAAGCCACGCTCAAGGCGCTGCCCGAAGGCAGCTACGCGCTGCACACGGCCGCGCTGGCCGAGGTCAACGGCTACCTCAACGCGGCGGACGCAGCGTTCTTGTTGCGCGAGGCCGACGCCGTCAATGCCGTGGCCGCGCCCACGAAGTTCGCGGAATACTGCCTGGCCGGATTGCCCGTGTGCGTGACCGAGGGGGTGCCGGAATACCACCTTATGGCGCAGCGGGAGGGAAACCTCTGCCGCATCGAGGGCGACGGCCTGCGCTTTCCCCCGCCCTACGACCGCGCGGTCCTGGCCGCGCGCTACGCCGGGCTGCTCTCCCGGGAGGCGCTGCGCGCGCGCTACCGGGCGCTCTACCTCGCCGAAACCGCCGCGTCCTGAAGGGGAACGCGCGCCAGCCGCACACCGCCCACGCGTTCCGTTTCGAACCCGGACAGGAAGGGGCGCTCCCCGACATACAGTACCAGGGCCTCCCCGGCGCGCCGTCCCGACAGCTGGCGCAGGGCCTCGCGCAGGGCGTCCGGGGACGCGTATGCGCCCATGTCGTCCAGATAGAGAAAACGACCGTTGTCGAGGCTGGTTTTCACGATCCGCCCGAGCCGTCCGGGCGTGCGGTAGTTGTTGTAGGCGTAAAGGACTTCGGCGCGGCGCGGCAGGGTGAGCCGGGCCACGGCCGCGATATTGTTCGGGTTGCGGGCGAGGTGGGCGTCGATGCGCGCGTCCAGGGCGCGCCCCTCGGCGTAGAGCGTTTCGGCCGCGACGCAGTTCGCGCGGTACTGGTACAGGCTGCCCAGGCAAACCAGGGCGAAAAAGGCCAGCAGCAGGGGCCGCAGGCGAAAGCGCCCGTCCAGGGCGTAAAGAGCCGTGGCGGCCACGAGCACCGGCAGGCCGAGGTAATAGCGCATGGGCGTGATGCCGAAATTGGCCGCGACGTCGAACCCGGCCGGGATGCGGAAACTCACGTCAAAGGTCAAAAGCAGGCTCAGGCCGACGCCGAGCACGACGGCCAGCAGCGGAAACGCGCCGGCACTCCTGCGCATGCGCAAGGCGGCCAGCGGCGCCCATAGCAGCAGGACGTTCCAGGCGTGCAACCCGAAAAAACGGAGCGGCGACAACTGGGAAAGCGCCTGTGTGAACGGCAGCGGCGAAGCGGCCCCGCCCTTGTGCAACGCGGCCCCGACGAAGCTCGCGCCCCAGAACGGGGCCGAGACGTTGGCCCCGATCAGCCAGCCGGCGACAAGGCACAAGACTATGTCCGCCCAATCTCCCGCGATGCCGGGACGGTCCAGGACACGGCGCAACAATGTGCGCGCGCCGTATGTCGCGGCCGCGGCCACGGCCCCCAGCGCCGCATACCAGGCCGGGCTGGCAAAGGTCCCGCCGAAACGGATGCGCAGCAGATACACGCCGGCGTTGAGCAGCGCCCACAAACCGAAAAACAGGCACGCCAGCGCCAGGGGAAAACGCCCAGGCCGCGCGCAGTCGAAAAAACGCCGCGCCACAGGCCGGTGCAGCGCCTTGACGCCAAAGGCCACGCCCACGGCGGCGGCCACGCAAACGACAGCCAGGAAATTGGCAACCATGAAGCCGAGCCCGGCGAGCGTAGTGAACGCCACCCACGGCGGCGGCGCATCCTCGGTGCCCAGCCGGTAGACGCCAAGGGCCAGGGGCACGGTCATCAGGGACAGCGGATAGTTGTGGCCCCAGAGGCGCGCGTAGCCCATGGCCGTGGGCATGGCGGCGCACAGGGCGGCCGCGCAAAAAAGCGTCCAAAAGCCGATGCCCCGCCTGGCGCAAAGCGCGCCGGTCCAGGCGCTTGCGCCGACGAGCCACAGCCCCTGGAACGCCATGCCCGCGGCCTGGAAGGCGGTGAGGCTCGAGAGGGGGAGCCCGGTCAGCAGGAGGATGCAGGCCGAAACCTGCATCCAGAGATAGCCCGGCAGATGCCAGACCACGAGCGGGTCCAGGGTCAGCCAGTCCATGCCCGTTGCCGCGAGAAAGGCCGGGCCGTCGGTTACTGGCTGGAAATAGGCGTGGGGCGACAGGGCGAGGGTAAACGCGTGCACCGCGAGAAAGGGAATGGCGCAGGCGAGGAACCCGGGAAGAAACGCCGATCGAATGTGTCGCATGGGGAGAACCTGCTTGCGCCTGTATGCCTGGCGCGTCGCACCAGGGCTTGCCGCCTGAAATATTCCGGGCAAAAAACGATCGCCAGCGGCGGATTCACCCGCCCTGGCCGGCAGAGCCGTGCCTGCGCCAGTAGTTGCGCAGCCACTGTTCCCTGGGCCCGCCGGGACAGCCGGCCATGACCCGTGCCAAGTCTTCCTCGCCAAGGCTCGCGCGCCAGCTCTCGAACCGGGCCTCATCCAGCTTCGCGGTGGCCTCGCGGCGGCGCTTCAGCTCCTCGGCCGCGGACGCCGCCTCGGCCTCCTCCCGGGACACGTAGTCCGGGTGGGCGCGCAACATGCCCCAGCGCGCCAGGGCGGTAAAGACGTAGGCCTGCGGGTTTTTCACGGCCTCGCCGCTAGAAAGCTCCGTCAGCCGGCCCGTTGTTTCGAGCTCCCAGTCGGCGCGATCAAGGCTTAAACGCACGGACTCCATGTCCAGCGCCTTGTCCAGGCGCGCCCGGGCGGCCACAGCCTGGCGGATCTGCTCCACGCGAAACCCGACCTTGCGCACGGCCGGCCACATCATGGCCAGGAAATCGTCATCCCAGCCAAAGGCGTTTTCGGCAGAGATAGAAAGATCTACTCTTTCTTTTCTTAAAGAGGCGGAGGGATCGGCCTCCCGACCGGCCGATTGTCCGGCTTGCGGATCGGCCGACGGACCGGCTGCCCGGCCTGCTGTCAGGCCTTCCGTGCGGCTGCCAGTCTGGCCGGCTGGTTCCGGCAGTGTCAGGCCATCGGTCTGGCTTGCGGATGGGCTCCCGGACAGGCCTATAGTCCGGCTTACGGACAGGTCGCAGCCGTACTGGGCGAGTACGGCCTGGTGGAATTCCAGGCGCACGCCCTGGATGTTGCCGTCGCGGGCCTTTTTGAAGGTGAGGATGCCGAGCGCGGCCAGGCGGCGCAGGATGGTGCGCACCGTGGCTTCGCGCATACCCAGCGCGGCGGCGATGTCGCGGAATTTGACGATGTAGGGCCGGGCGCGCAACAGGAACTCGAGGACGCCGCGCTGGTTGGCGTTGAGCCGGTCGCCTGGGCCGGACAGACCTGGAAAGGGGCTGAAAGTTCGGTCTTGAGACAGGCTTACTGTAGGGCTTGCAGACCCTCCTGCCCCGTCGTCTACCGTGCGGCCTTCTGTCAGGCTTTGTGTCCGGCCTTCTGATGGACTGGCCTGCTGTGCGGCTGGCTGACCGGCTTGGTGTGCGGGAGACAGGCTGGCCGGGAGGCTGGCTGTGCGGTTTTCGCTTTGGCTGTCGGGCTGGCCGCCTGTTTGGCTGATAGGCTGGCTGACGGACTGTTCGGGCGGCTGACAGGCTGGTCTAAAGAGAGGCTTTGAGACAGGCTTGTTTTCCGGCTTGTCGTGCGGCTTAGAGACAGGCCTAGCCCCAGGCGCGACGGCGCGGGCAATGGCCGGGACGGCGACGCCCGTTGCGGCCGCATGGGGCGCGGCGCGCGGCGCGACCGGTTCGGCCGCG
>DQED01000303.1 GCA_003525525.1 Desulfovibrio sp. | reverse complement strand
GCCTCGCCGCCTGCGGACGGAGCCGCGCGCAGGGCGGCAAGGCCGGTCTGCGCCGCCTGCTTGCGCCCGAAAACGCCCAGGAGCAGGCGGTCGGCCACGGCCTCGGGAAGGGCGTCGAAAGTCTGCGGCAAAAAGAAATCGTAGGGGCCCATGGCTACGCGCCCCCCTTCTCCGTCGGGAGCGTCTCGGCCTGCCAGGCGGCGATGCGCGCCCGGTAGGCCGTCCCCAGCCGCGCCGTGAGGTAGGCAGCCTCGGCCCGGGCGGCGGCGTCCAGGAATCCCGGCACATCCCGGGCCGCCGTATGATGGCGGTGGCGCAGGGTCAGGCGGTCGTCGACCACGAGTGCGTATCCGGCGTCATGAAGCCGCGCCGCAAGCCAGATGTCCACGCCGTAGCCCCGGGGATTGTCCGCGGCGTCGAGCCCGCCCACGGCCTCCAGGGCGTCGAGGGAAACGAGCGGCGCGACGCCGTCCAGGACGCGCACGAGCCGCCAGTCCCCGCCCGGGCGCGCGACCATTTGCGGATGGTAGGGGCTGGCCTCGAAAGCCGGGGAATAGAGCCCTACGCGGCGGCCAAGCCCGGCTTCGAGCTGCGCCAGCCGCCCCAGGGCGCGTCCGAGATGCGGCGGGCGTGAGGTGAAGACCACGTCGTTGTTGCAAAACCATACATGCGTGCGGCCCATGTCCCGCACGGCCCGGACGGCATAGTCGAACGCGCCTGCCCAGAAGCGGTTTTCCGCCAGCCGGACCCAGGCGTCGGGATACGACTCGGGCGCGGCGTTATCGAGCACGAGCACCGGGGTGTCCGTGGATTGCGCTTCGGGAAGCAGCTGTTCGTGCAGGCGGCGGGTCAGGCGCGGGTCGCCGTAATGGAGGATGACCACCGCGATGCGGGGAAGCGTGCGGGTCAAAGGATCGCCTGCAGGCTGTCGAGGTTGTCCCGGCTGCCCACGAGGATCATGGTGTCGCCGGCCTCCAGCACGGCCTGCGGTTGCGGGTTGAACTGCATCTCGCCGCTCGCTTTCTTGATGGCGATGACGATGAGATTGAAGCGCGGGCGCAGGGCGGCGTCAATCAGGTTCTTATCGAGGATTTCGGAGTGTTCGGTGACTTGCAGCTCTTCCATCTGCAGGTCGATGGCTCCGCCCCGGCCGGCCAGTTCCAGGAAGCTGGTGACCGTGGGGCGCAGCACGGACTGGGCCATGCGCACGCCGCCGTAGAGGTGCGGCACGAGCACCTGGTCGGCCCCGGCCCGTTGCAGGCGCTGGGTATGGCCCTGGGCGTCGGCCCGGGCCACGATGCGGATGGTGGGATTGAGCTGGCGCGCGGTGAGGGTCACGTAGACGTTGGCCGCTTCCAGGGTCAGGGCGGCGACGAGGGTCTTGGCGCGCATGAGCCCGGCGGCGAGCAGGGTCTCGTCGGCCGTGGCGTCGCCCTGGACGTAGGGGATGCCCTGCTCGTCCAGGCTGTGGATCACTTCCGCGTTGTTTTCGATGATGACCGCGGCCACGTTCTCGGCCAGTATCTCCCGGGCGACGACCGCGCCGATGCGGCCGTAGCCGCAGATGATGACGTGGTCGCTCAGGCTGTCGATGATCTTTTGCATGCGCCGCCTCCCGAGATACTGTTGCAGCCGGCCCTCCACCAGCACCTGGGTGAAGGAGCCGACCAGGTAGGCGAAGGTGCCCACGCCCGAGACGATGAGCACCATGGTGAGGATGCGGCCGTCCCGGGTCAGGGGGTAGACTTCCTGGAAGCCCACGGTGGAAAGGGTAATGATGACTTGGTAGAGGCTGTCGAAAAAACTCCAGCCTTCCACTTCCATGTAGCCGAGCACACCCAGGCAGAACACCATGGCCATGGCCACGAAGCCGCCGATAAGCGGCCCCCAGCTTCCCAGCCGGTGGTGCAGGCGCACCGTCCGGCTGTACAGGCGCAGGATGCGCCGGGAACGATGGGCGTTCATGCTCAGCCCATCTCCAAAAGCCGCGTCCGCAAGGCCGCCACGCGGTCGCGCAGCTCCGCCGCCTTCTCGAATTCCAGGGCCTTGGCCGCCTCGCGCATCTCCCGCTCCAGCATCTTGATGTTCTTTTCCAGGGTCTTGCGGGACATGCCGTCGCCGTATGCCGCGACTTCCTCGCGCACGGCCGCCTGTGCTCCCGGAGCCGACGCGGCGTAGCGTCCGGCCGCTGCATAACTTCCCGAACTCCTGCCCGAACTCCCCCCCTCGCCGTACAGGCTGTCCAGCACGCTGTCCATGCCCTTGATGATGGAGCGAGGAACGATGCCGGCTTCCCGGTTGAAGGCTTCCTGTTTTTCGCGCCTTCTGGCCGTTTCCTCCATGGCCGCGCGCATGGAGCCGGTGACCCTGTCGGCGTAAAGGATGACCCGGCCGCCGGCGTTTCGCGCGGCGCGGCCGAAGGTCTGGATAAGCGAGCGCGCGGAGCGCAGGAACCCTTCCTTGTCCGCGTCCAGGATGGCCACGAGCGACACTTCCGGGATGTCCAGGCCCTCGCGCAGGAGGTTGATGCCGACGAGCACGTCGAATTCGCCCTGGCGCAGGGCCTTGATGATGGCCACGCGCTCCAGGGTGTCGATGTCCGAGTGCAGGTAACGCGCGCGCACGCCCATGGAGTTGAAGTACTCGTTGAGCTCTTCGGCCATGCGCTTGGTGAGCGTGGTGACGAGCACACGCTCGCCCGCCGCGGCCCTGGCCCGGCATTCGGCCATGAGGTCGTCCACCTGCCCCTTGGTCGGGCGCACTGCCACTTCCGGGTCGAGCAGGCCCGTGGGCCGGATGATCTGCTCCACGACCACGCCCTCGCTGCGGCTGACCTCCCAGTCGCCGGGCGTGGCCGAGACGAAGACCGCCTGGCCGATGTGGTTCAGGAACTCCTCGAAATTGAGCGGCCGGTTGTCCAGGGCCGAGGGCAGGCGGAAGCCGTAATCCACGAGCGTCTGCTTGCGCGAGCGGTCGCCGGCGTACATGCCGCCGATCTGCGGCACGGTGATATGGGACTCGTCCACGAACAGGATGAAGTCCTCGGGAAAGTAGTCGAGCAGCGTATACGGCGGCTCGCCGGCCTTTCTGCCGTCGAGGTGGCGCGAATAGTTCTCGATGCCGTTGCAGTAGCCGAGCTCCTCGATCATCTCCAGGTCCTGCATGGTGCGCATTTCCAGGCGCTGGGCGGCGAGCAGGTCGTTGGCCGTCTTCAGTTCCGTCAGGCGCAGACGCAGTTCCTCGCGGATGTCGGACACGGCGCGGTTCAGGTTGTCGCGGTCGGAGACGTAGTGGCTGGCCGGGAAGATGATGGCTTTTTGCATGGAGCCGAGCACCTCGCCGGTGAGCGGGTCGGTCTCCAGGATGGCCTCGAGTTCGTCGTCGAAAAATTCCAGGCGCAGGGCGCGCTCGCGGCTGTAGGCCGGGATCACCTCGATGACGTCGCCGCGCACGCGAAAGACGCCGCGGTGGAAATCGTAGTCGTTGCGCTCGTACTGGATCTCCACCAGCCGCGCGAGCACGGCTTCCATGCCGATGCGCTCGCCCACGGTCAGCGTGAGCACCATGCGCTCGTAGTAATCGCGCGAACCCAGGCCGTAGATGCAGGATACCGAGGCGACGATCAAGACGTCGCGGCGGGTGAGCAGCGAATGGGTGGCGGCGTGGCGCAGCTTGTCGATGTCGTCGTTGATGGACGCGTCCTTCTCGATGTACGTGTCCGTGCGCGGCAGGTAGGCTTCCGGCTGGTAGTAGTCGTAATAGCTGACGAAATACTCCACGGCGTTTTTCGGGAACAGTCCCTTGAACTCGCTGTAGAGCTGTGCGGCCAGGGTCTTGTTCGGAGCCATGACCAGGGCCGGACGGTTGAGCCGGGCCACGACCTGGGCCATGGAAAAGGTCTTGCCCGTGCCCGTCGCGCCGAGCAGCACCTGGCTCGGCACGCCCTGGGACAGGTTGGCGGCCATTTCGTCGATGGCCCGGGGCTGGTCGCCCTGGGGGGTATACTCGGATTCCAACTGGAAAAGCATGGTGGTTTCTTGTACATCCCTGCGCAGCGCAACGAAAGCGAAAACCCCGAGGCGTCCCGCGACGGCGCGCGTGCCGCGCCGCAGCCAGGGACAGCCGCGACGGGCAAGGAGACGCTCATGGAAATCGACGTCGTTCCGGCGGATTTCACCCTACCCGTGGACCGGGCCTGGACCGTGTCCATGGTGATCAAAAGCTTCAAGGGCCGCAAGGACGTCACCGTCCACCTGTTCCGCCCCACCTGGGACCCGGAAGAGGAGGAAATCTACGACTGGGACGTCCTCGTCGGCGATCCGGTGCAGCCGGACCTGCCGGTCAGCTACGAAAGCTGCCGCCGCATCCTGCTCGAGGCTTTCAACGAGCAGGAGCGCGACGCGCTCGTGGAGTACCTCAAGACCCGGTACAAGGACAAGCTCTCGGAGATCCACGCCTGCGCCCTCAACTTCCCCATCCCGCTGGGCCTGACCGCCCTGTCGGAGCTGGCCGAGGGCAAGGATCTCGGATTTATTCATTTCGACAAGATCCCCAACTACACCCTGCCCTTTGCGGTGCGGGGCTTTTTCGACTTGAGCCAGCACAAGCCGATCATCGAGGGGTTGGACTAGCGCAGGCCCTACCACCCGTTTCCCTTCTTCAGACCGGGGCCGCGCGTGGGCCCCTCGGAGCGCGTATGCAGAGCGTCTGTGTTTTTTGCGGTTCCTCGTCCGGGTTCGACCCGGCGTATGTCGATACGGCGAACGCCCTGGGCCGGCTGCTCGCCGCCGAGGGGCTGACGCTCGTCTACGGCGGGGCCTGCGTGGGGCTCATGGGTGCGGTGGCCGACGCCACTCTCGCCGCCGGAGGCAAGGCAGTGGGCGTTCTACCCGATTTCCTACGCCGCAAGGAGCTCGCCCACCCCAAGCTCACGGAACTGCACGTGGTGTCGTCCATGCACGAGCGCAAGGCGCGCATGGCCGAGCTCGCCGACGGCTTCATCGCCCTGCCCGGCGGCATGGGCACGCTCGAGGAGTTCTGCGAGATCATCACCTGGGCGCAGCTCGGGCTGCACAAGAAACCCTGCGGCCTGCTCAACGTGCAGCACTACTACGACCCGCTCCTGGAATGCGTCTCCCGCATGGCGGACGAAGGCTTCCTGCGCGTGGAGCACAAGGGGCTGGTGCTGCACAACGACACGCCCGAGGGCCTGATCGTAGACATGCGGGCGTTCGAGCCGCTGCGCGTGGAAAAATGGGTGGACCGCAAGGAGAAGGCATAGCCATGGTCGCCCAGGACACGAAACGTCCCCGCTCCACGCAAATCGACTTCACGCCGCCGCTCGCCTTCGCCGATACGGCGGAGGAACTTGCCTACTACAAGGCCGAATGCCATCGCCTGAAGGCCATCATCGCTTTGCAGAAGCAGAAGATCCGCAAGCTCGTGGGCCACAAGGCGTCCTGACCGCCACGGGGCGCGGTTCCGGGATCGCCGGCCGGCGCTTCAACCGGCCCCGGAAGCGTTGCCCTGGACAAGAGCTTCATACCTTTCCGGGGACAAGACATGGTACGTCCCCGTGGCCCGCATGCAGACCGCGCCGTCGGCATCGGTCAGCACAGCCTCCATATGGACCTTGGGACCTTGCCGCCCCGTGACGCGACAGACGGCGCGCACGGGCCTGCCGGCAATGCGCAGGGGCCGCAAAAAGCGGCAGCGCATGTCCGCAGTGACCGCCATCTCGCCGCTATGCGCGACGCAGGCCCAGCCCATGAGCTCGTCGAGCAGCCCCATCTGGATCCCGCCGTGCAGGATGTCGCCCTGGCCGACGAAGCGTTCTTCGGGCACGTACTGCGTCGAAATCTCGCCCGTCGCGTCGTCGTAAAAGAATCTGAGGCCCAGGCCTTGCGGATTGTCCGCGCCGCAGAAAAAGCAGCGGCGATCCGGAAACGGGCTGGCGAGTTCCCTTTGCATGACACCCTCCCGCGAACGGCTACGGCCGATGGCTTTCGCCGGGGCGACGCCCGCAGGCGTCAGGGGCGGGCGCGTCGCTGCCGGGCAGCGATCCCAGGCCCGCGTCCAGGGGCGCGGATGTCCATGGTCCCGGTTCGCCGCCGGATTCCCGGGCGACATCCAGGCGCTTGAGGAATTCCCCGCGCCGCACCTCCACCGCGCCGAAGCGGCAAAGATGCCCGGTGGTCTGCTGGCAGTCTATGAAATGGAAGCCCATGGCATCCAGGCGGCGGCACAAGCTCACGAACGCCACCTTGGAGGCGTCCGTCACCGTGTGGAACATGGACTCGCCGAAAAACGCCTTGCCCATGGCCACGCCGTAGGCCCCGCCGACAAGCTCCCCAGCCAGCCAGGTCTCGACGCTGTGGGCGTAGCCGGCGGCATGAAGCCTTTCATACGCCTCGATCATTTCGGGAATGATCCAGGTGCCGTCGCCGGCGGTGCGCGGGGTGGCGGCGCAGCCCCGGATGACGCCGCCGAAGTCCGTATCGAAGGTCACGCGGAATTTTCCCGAGCGCAGCGTGCGCGTAAGCCGCCGCGACACATGCACTTGCCCCGGAAACAAAATCGGCCGGGGGTCCGGCGACCACCACAGGATCGGCGTCTCGTCGTCGTACCAGGGGAAGATGCCGCGCCGGTAAGCCGCGATCAGGCGCTCCGGGCGCAAATCACCGCCGACGGCGAGCAGCCCCCCGGGTTCGGCCAGACCCGGTCGGGGAAAGAGCGTGGGCTCCTCCGTCAGATAAAAAACCGGCATAGCGCTCCCATCTGCTTTCTCCATCCCCCTTCTCCCCCTCATGCAGCGGGCG
>DQED01000109.1:243-3858 GCA_003525525.1 Desulfovibrio sp. | reverse complement strand
GTGGGGATCAGCTGCTGCGCCACCACGCCCTTCAGGTTGAGCGACAGGTCCATCAGCAGCTGGTCGCGCTTTTCCTCGGGGAAGAAGTTGATGATGCGGTCGAGCGCCTGGTTGGCGCTGTTGGCGTGCAGCGTCGACAGGCACAGGTGGCCGGTCTCGGCGAAGGCGATGGCGTACTCCATGGTGTCGCGGTCGCGGATTTCGCCGATGAGGATGACGTCGGGCGCCTGGCGCAGGGTGTTCTTCAGCGCCGAGAACCAGTTGTCGGTATCGATGCCGACCTCGCGCTGGGTGATGATCGATTTCTTGTGCTCGTGCACGTATTCGATCGGGTCCTCGACGGTGATGATGTGGTCGCAGGCGTTCTCGTTGCGGTAGCCCACCAGCGCCGCGAGCGAGGTCGACTTGCCGGTGCCGGTGCCGCCGACGAAGATCACCAGCCCGCGCTTGATCATCGCCACGTCCTTGAGGATCGGCGGCAGGTTGAGGTCGTCCATTTTCGGGATCTTGGTGTTGATCGTCCGCATCACGACGCCGATGCGGCCCTGCTGGACGAAGACGTTGACGCGGAAGCGACCGATCTCGGGCGGGCTGATCGCGAAGTTGGATTCGTTGCTGGCCTCGAAGTCCCGCCACTGCCGCTCGTTCATGATCGAGCGCGCCAGTTCGCTGGTGTGCGCGGGCGTCAGCGTCTGGTTCGATACCGGGGTGATCTTGCCGTCGACCTTGATCGCGGGCGGGAAGCCGGCGGTGATGAAGAGGTCGGAGGCGTTCTTCGTCAGCATCAGCCGCAGCAGGTCGTGGATGGTTTTTTCGGCGTTCATCGTTCTGTCCTCAGCCCAGGAAGGCGTCCTTGTTCTGCGCCGCGTTGCGCGCGATCCCCGGCGCCACCAGATTGCGCCGGACCAGGTCCTGCAGGCACTGGTCGAGCGTCTGCATGCCGAGGTTGCCGCCGGTCTGGATCGACGAGTACATCTGCGCCACCTTGTTTTCGCGGATGAGGTTGCGCACGGCCGTGTTGGCCAGGAGGATCTCCTGGGCGAGCACCCGGCCCGGCGCGTCGGCGCGGGCAAAGAGCATCTGGGAAATCACGGCGCACAGCGACTCGGACAGCGCCGAGCGGATCTGCGCCTGCCGGTCGCCGGGAAAGACGTCGATGATGCGGTCGATGGTCTTGGCCGCCGAGACCGTGTGCAGGGTGGACAGGACCAGATGGCCGGTCTCGGCCGCTTCCAGGGCCAGTTCGATGGTTTCCAGGTCGCGCATTTCGCCGACGAGGATGATGTCCGGGTCCTCGCGCAGCGCCCCGCGCAGGGCCGCGGCGAAGGAGCGGGTGTCGCGCCCGACCTCGCGCTGGTTGACCAGGCAGCCCGTGGAGGCGTGCACGAACTCGATGGGGTCCTCGATGGTGATGATGTGGTCGCGGCGGTTGTCCGCGGCGTGGCGCACCATGGCGGCGAGCGTGGTGGACTTGCCCGAGCCCGTGGGGCCGGTGACGAGCACGAGGCCCTTGGGGCGCATGGCGAGCTCGGCCAGGCTTTCGGGCAGGCCCAGGTCGGCCAGGGTGGGCACGGTTTCGGGGATGGCGCGAAACGCGGCCGACACGCCGCGCTCCTGGCGGAAATAGTTGGCGCGCATGCGGCCGATGCCCGGCGCGGCGTAGGCGAAATCCAGGTCCCCGGTCTCCTCGAAGGTCTTGATCAGCCGCTCGGGCGCGATCTCGTAGAGCAGCGCCTTGATTTCCTCGATTTCCAGCACCTTGTATTTGATGCGCTCCAGCCGGCCGTTTAAGCGCAGCATGGGCTGGGAGCCGCTGGCCAGGTGCAGGTCTGAGGCTCCGGTATCCTTGAGCATTTTGAAAAAGGCGTCGATCTGGGCCATGGGACCGCCGGGAAGGTTGGGGGTTGCCGACGCCTTCCTCCTAGCACGGAGGCGGGGGGTTTTGGAATCGTCGGCCCGGCATCCGGCCGTTTTGGGCACGGCTTTTGTAGAATCATGGGCGCGCATCCCCCCTGCGCGGCGCGTGGGGCCGCGAAACGGGGAAACATAGGGGCGCGCGGCGATGGGCAGGATCGCCGGGAGTTTAACGAAATGAAACGGTCGACGACACATCTTGAAATAATGAAACGCCAATGGGGCGTTCGGATTCTTTGCCAGGTTTTTTTTTGGGCCGAAGCCGACCGTAGATATCGTTAATGAGCGATAAGGAGCGAAGGGCGATGCGGGATGATTCCAAAGAGGTCAAGGAGACCTACACGGTGCAGGAAGTGGCCAGGCTGCTCAAATGCAGCGATCAGACGGTGCGCAAGTTCATCAGGGGCCGGTCGCTGCGCGGGGTCAAGGTCGGGCGCGGTTGGCGCATCAGCCACGACGAAGTGGTGCGTCTGACGCGGTTGCAGGGCTAGACGGCGAAACGATCGGGAACGGGGACGACGCATGGGCAAGGATGCCGGTATCACGCCGAATCAGCGGCTCCTGGAGCTGATTCGCAAGCCCGCCGCGGCTGCTGCGGCGTCCGTTGGGGCGACCGCGAGGCCTGTCGAGGCCGTGGCCGCCGGGCGGCGCGGGCTGTTGGCTGGATTATTGCCTCGGGGCAAGGCTGCGTGCGTGGGCGTGGACATTTCCCAGACCCATCTCGTGTGCGTGAAGATCCGGGGCCGCGACGCCGCGTTCGAACTGCTCGGCAAGGCGGTGGTGCCCGTACCCGAGGGCGTCGCGCCGGGCTCCCCGGAGTTCGTGGCCCTGTTGCGCCAGACCCTGTCCGGGCTGTGCGGCGCGGACCCGTTGCCCCATCTCTGGGCTGCGGTGCAAAGCTCCCGGGCCAACCTCCAGTTCGTCACCATTCCCAAGGTGCCGTCACGGCAGGTCAACAACGCCGTGTTCTGGACGGCCAAGAAGGAACTGGGGTTCGACGAGGCGTCGGTGGTGTTCGATTTCGAGCCCCGGGGCGAAGTGGCGGAAAAGGGCGCGACGAAAATCGGGGCCATGGCCTACACCGCCCCCCGCGACGCCGTGAATGTGGTGCGCGGCGATTTCGTCAAGGCCGGCTTCCCCCTGGCCGGGCTCACCCTGGAACCCTTCTCCCACCAGAACCTCTTCCGCCGCAAGCTCGTGTCCGGGGCCGGCGTGGCCACGGCCAACCTGCATGTGGGCGCGAACTGGTCCCGCCTGGAAATTTTCAGCAACGGCAACCTGATGTTCGTGCGCGTTATCAAGACGTCCATGGCGGGCATGATCCAGGCCGTGCAGGAAGCCCTGGACGCCTACCGGCATTCCTCCCCCCAGGCCGCGGCGTCGCCGGGGGAAGCGCAACCGGAAGCGGAACCGCCAACGGCCGGGGACGCGCCCGGGGAGGCGGGATTCAGCCTGTCGCCGGAACTCTCCGGCCCGATGCTGCTCGACCTGGACAACAATGACGTGCCGGGCGGCCTCGTGCTCGACCTCGACGCCGGGCCGGGCGCAACGCCCGAGCCCGAGCCCGCGCAGGCGTCGCCGAGCCGGCCGCTGGTGTCGACGGAGCAGGCCCGGGAGGCGTTCGAGGGCATCCTTTACGGTTGCGGCGGCCTGCCCGACGACCATCCCGGGGCGGGCCTGGGCCCGGACGAGATCATGAGC
>DQED01000109.1:0-142 GCA_003525525.1 Desulfovibrio sp. | reverse complement strand
GTTCGTGCGCTACATCGGCGAGCAGACCGGGCTGCCGTGCGCCGCCCTCGACCCCATGGGCGACCGTGTGCCCGCGGTCTGCGCGCCGGGGGGGCGGGATGCGCCCGGCCCGGCCTGGACGCAGGCCCTGGGGCTGGCGTTT
>DQED01000120.1 GCA_003525525.1 Desulfovibrio sp. | reverse complement strand
GCAATGCCGGCATCGGCGCGGGCCTCGGCGGCGCGCTCGGCGGCATCGCCGGCGGCCTGATCGGCCACGAACAGGAAAAGCGCGGCTACTAAAGGCTTGCCGGGAGCGACGCGACCGGCGCGCCGCGTGCTTGCGACGCCGCCGGCGCAACGGGGGAATGCGCGCTCCACCGGCCGCATTCCCCCCCGCTTTCCCGGCCGGCGGCGATATGCCGTCGGCCTTTCGCCATCGCCCTGCCGCGCCGCGGCGCAATCAATGCAAAAACCGCAGGAACAAACGCGCGAGGGATTTCAGTTCATGGATGTAGAGCGCGAACTTGCTTGGGAAGCCCTCGATGCGCGATTGTGCGGCAAGAGGTTCTCCAGAGCCCCAGACGTTGTAGATATTTAATTTGTTGTCCGACAAATAAGCGACTGTCCCCTGCTCCATATATTTTTTGTATGCCCTGTCGATGCATACGAAAGCCTCGGTCCGCCCCTCCGACGTGGACTCCTGCCTTTCCACCCTGCCGATGACGACATCATCCAGGTAGACGGAATCGAATCGCTGCGCCAGGGGAGCGCCGAACGCAACCGCATAGTTGACGCAGTCGGTCTCACCCGAAGCAAAGGCGCTTTCCTGCACAAGCAGCGTTTCCACGAGCAATAAAAGTATCGTCCAACCAAAACATATCGCCACTGCATTTTCCCCCGTCTTCCAGAGAGCAGCACGCGCGCATGCGGGGCCGCCCAGGCAGGAAGGCGCTTCCGTGACGCGTGGGCGCCGCCGGCCTCGCCCTTCGACAAGGCAATCCTAGCCCCTCCGCGGATTTTCTTCCAGTACGTCGTCCTGCGGCATGCGGCGTCCCCAGCGCCGTCCCGGCCGGCGCGACGTTCCGTCAATTGCTGCGCAAGTGTTTAAGCAGGTGTGCAAGAATATTACGCACCTGGCAGAAGGTATTTATTTCAGGACCTGCCACCCCGAGCTATTCCCCAAACATTTCAATCCATGCTATACGTTGTCGCAAATCCGCGCCCTGGCATGCTCTGTGCTTTTGTTCACGAAACAAGGACGCCCCGCCGTTCGCGGGCGGGGCGTCCGCCCTTCCGACAGTCACGTCGGAAGGGAAGCGAGGAGGGAACATGCGACAACTCACGCGACCACGCACGATCGTCGGCGTCCTGGCCATGCTGGCCATGGCCGCCCTGTGCGGCCTGCCGCCTCTGCTGCCGGCGGCCGAACAAGAGCCCGACAAGGCCCCGGGACGCAAGCTCGCCCGCAGCGCCGTCTCCGCCCCGGGCGCACGCTGGACCACGGCCGACCACTCGAAATTCGACGCCCTCAAAAAGGACTTCGCCAAGCCCGAGGACGTCACGGCGGCCTGCCTGTCCTGCCACGAACTGGCCGCTGCCCAGATCCACCACTCCATCCACTGGACCTGGATCTGTCCCACCTGCGGCGACGGCAAGTCCATGGGCAAGTACGGCAAGACCATCAACAACTTCTGCATCGCCGTGCCCTCCAACGAGCCGCGCTGCACCTCCTGCCACATCGGCTACGGCTGGAAGGACAAGAACTTCGACTTCTCCTCCAACGATCGCATCGACTGCCTGGTGTGCCACGACACCACGCACACCTATAAGAAGTTCCCCACCAAGGCCGGCTACCCGGTCACGGAACCCACCTTGTTCCCGGAAGACGGCGTCACCTACCTGCCCCCGGACTACAAGACCATCGTGGGCAAGGTCGGCCGCCCCGACCGGCTCAACTGCGGCGCCTGCCACTTCTACGGCGGCGGCGGCGACGGCGTGAAGCACGGCGACCTCGACAGCTCCATGGGCATGCCCAAAAAGTCCCTGGACGTACACATGGACGCCGAAGGTCTCAACTTCACCTGCCAGCGCTGCCACACCACCAAGGAGCACCAAATCGCCGGCCGCCTCTACACCTCGCCGGCCGCGCCCGAACGCATCAGCCTCACCGAGGCCGACCTGGCCTCCAAGATCGCCTGCGAATCCTGCCATGGCTCCAAGCCCCACAAACAGGACGCCAAGGCCAACGACCACACCGACAAGGTCGCCTGCCAGTCCTGCCACATTCCGGAATTCGCCCGCGTGCTGCCGACCAAGATGTCCTGGGACTGGTCAACCGCCGGCAAGATGAACGCCGAAGGCAAGCCCTTCAAGAAGGAAGGCCCCTACGGCAAGCCCGTCTACGACACCAAGAAGGGCGACTTCGTCTGGGAGAAGAACGTCGTCCCGACCTATTATTGGTTCAACGGCGCCATGAGCAACATGCTCGTCACCGACACCCTGGACCCGACGCGCACGGTCTCCGTCAACAGGCCCGCAGGCTCGCCGGACGATCCCCACGCCCGCATCATGCCCTTCAAGCGCCATACCGGGAAACAACCCTTCGATCCGGTGAGCGCCACCCTGGTCATCCCGCACCTGTTCGGGCCCAAGGACCCCACCGCCTACTGGACCGGCTTCGACTGGAAGGCCGCCGTCACCGCCGGCATGCAGTACGTGGATCTGCCCTTCTCCGGCGAGGTCGGCTTCGTGGAAACCGAATACTTCTTCCCCATCACCCACATGGTCGCGCCCAAGGACAAGGTCGTGGCCTGCCAGCAGTGCCACGCCGTGGAGGGTCGCCTCAAGGGCCTGCCCGGCGTCTACATCCCCGGACGCGACGTGCACGCCGCCGTCACCGCAGTGGGCTGGTTCGGCGTGGGCGCGGCCTTCGTCATCGTATGCGGCCACGGCCTCGTGCGCCTGATTTCCCGCAAGAGGAGGAACGGACAATGAACAACCACAGCAACGGGAAAATGAGCATGTTCTACCTCTACAGCCGCTACGAACGCTTCTGGCACTGGCTCCAGGCGGCGCTCATCGTCTGTCTGCTCGTCACCGGCTTCGAAGTCCACGGCTCCTTCACCCTGCTCGGCTTCAAACGGGCCGTGACCGTCCACGCCTGGGTCGGCGTCGCCTGGCTCGTCGCCTTCGCCTTCTTCGTCTTCTGGGTCGCCACCACCGGCGAATGGAAGCAATACGTGCCCACCACCAAAAAGATGTTCGAAGTCATGCGCTTCTACGCCTACGGCATCTTCATGGGCTGGCCACATCCCTGCCCCAAGACCCCCGACGCCAAACACAACCCGCTCCAGCGCCTGACCTACCTGGCCCTGGCCGCCATCCTGCTCCCGTTCATGATGGCCACCGGGCTGCTCTACTACGTCTACAACGACTGGGCCGGGCTGGGGCTGGGAGGCTTAAGCCTCTCCGCCGTGGCGCTCGCCCACATCATCGGCGCATTCGCCATCCTCATCTTCCTCGTGGTGCATATCTACATGACCACCACCGGCCACACCCCCTTCACCCACATCCGCGCCATGATCACGGGCTGGGAAGAGGAAAAGGCCGACGTGCCGGAAGACTGGGAAAAGCGGACAGCATAGGGGGATTACGAAGGAAAGACGGGAAGATGCCTCCGGCGGCCGGGGGGGGGGATCATCCCCCCCGGGCCCCCTGGGCGGGGGATCGGCAAGCGGATGGCGAGACGGTCGGCGGGCGGTGCGTCG
>DQED01000286.1 GCA_003525525.1 Desulfovibrio sp. | reverse complement strand
GGTAGGGGAACATCTCGAGGACGTAGTACTTGGGCCGCGCGGGATCGGCCTCGACCTTGAAGTGGCCGCCGTCTTCCCAGACGGCCTGCCATTTTTTCTCGACGTCCTCGGGCACGTACTTGCTCATGGAAAAACGCTCCTTGGCGTGGTCATTGCTGCTGATCGCGGCTTCCGCCGGACCGTTGCTTCCGGGATAAGGGGGCTTGCCGCCGCGGTCTGCGGGCATGGTTGCGGCGCAGTGCGACAAGGTGTGGAATACCTATCCTTCCTCTTGAAATTTCTCAACCGAACGGCCCAAGGCGGCTTGCGTTCGTATCTTTCGCTGAAACCGCTGCCAGACTTCCGGCAAGGGGGATTTGTACGCGGCCAGGAACGCGTCCGGAAACGGCCGGTGCGACTCGATGTCGGACAACAGCGCCCGGAAGGCCGGCCCGTCCTCGTTCCTGAGGAATTGCGTGAAAAGCATGGCCTGGCGGTAGAACATCTGGTTTTCCAGGTGGAACGTGGCGGCGTATTGCGGAAAGAACAATCCGCCAAGGACCGTGCCTCCCGCATCCGGCCGGAAGCTGCGCCCGGCGCGCATGGCGGCCAGGGCTTCCGCGTCGGACACGTCCTGCGCGCCGCCGCCATGGGAAACGAGCGTGGCTAGGCCTTCCTTGAACCATACGGGGAGCTTCAGGACGTCGGCGACGCCGATGCGCTGGAGGATGTGCAGGTGCGAAAGCTCGTGGGCCAGGTAGAGGGGCAGGAATTCCGGCTCCTGCAATAGCGCCGGGGAGAGGAAGAGTTCCCGGGTGACAGCGCCCTTGCCTTTGGAGCCGGTGAAACGCGTGAAGCTTGCCTCGCTTGCGCAAACGTACACGCCCACGGGCGCGGCGAACGGCGCGCCGTGCCCCTCCTCCACGGCAGCCACGGCCGGGCCGAGCAGCGGCGCAACCGCCTGGGCCAACGGTTCGGCCCCGGGTTCGCAGCGGATGCGGGGATCATCCGCAAGGGGGACGAATCCCTCCGTGGACCGGCAGGCGGCGAGTAGCGCACGGGCGGGGCCGCAAGCGGAGAGGCACAGGACCGCGATAAGCAGGAAGGGAAGAAACGCGCCCGGCGTCGCAGCCCAGGGCGCGGCGCGGCGCGCCCTGAAGGTTGCGGCGTTTCCCATGGCTCACAAATCCTTGTGGATTTCGAACTCGCCGTTGTCAACGGCCTTGGCGATGGCGTCCAGGATGCCGTTGATGAAGTTGCGGGAGTTCTCGTCGCCGTAGCGCTTGGCCAGTTCGATGGCTTCGTTGAGCGTGACGCGAAGCGGAATGTCCGGCCGGTAGAGGATCTCGAAGACCGCCAGGCGCAGGATGGTCAGTTCCACCTTGGCGATGCGCGAGAGCTTCCAGTTCTTGGAGAAGCGCACGATCAGCGCGTCGATCTCCCGTTGGTTGTCCCACACGCCCGAGACGATCTCCCAGGCGAATTCCCCGCCGGCGTCGTCGTCGCCCTCGCTCACGTCGTGGGGACAGCGGGAAAACAGCCGGCGCAGGGAACGGGCGTCGGCCGCGGACTCGAAAATGAGGCCGTAGAGGCACTCGAAGGCCTGCTTGCGGCCCTTGCGCCGCGAGGCGACGGGCTTTTTTTCTTCGGATTCGGTCATGATGCTCTGTGCGGCCAGGGCCATGGGTTAGAGCTGCTCCAGCACGCGCACCATCTCGAGCACGGCTGCGGCGGCTTCCACGCCCTTGTTGCCGGCCTTGGAACCGGCGCGTTCGATGGCCTGCTCCAGGGTGTCCACGGTGAGCACGCCAAATCCCACGGGCACGTCGGTGTCGAGCATGACATGGGCCAGGCCCTTGACGCATTCGTTGGCCACGTACTCGAAGTGCGGGGTCGCGCCGCGGATGACCGCGCCCAGGCAGATCACGCCGTGGTATCTGCCCGAAGCGGCCAGCTTCTTGGCGGCCAGGGGAATCTCGAACGCCCCGGGCACGCGCACGAGGGTGATGTCGGCGCGGTCGCAGCCGTGGCGGGTCAGGTAATCGATGGCCCCGCCCACGAGGCGCTCGCTGATGAAGTCGTTGAAGCGCCCGACGACCAGGGCGAACTTGAGTCCCTGGGCGGTGAGCTGGCCTTCGATGGTCGTTATGTGATGCATGTCGCGGTTCTCCCGGGCGGTTGTCCGCCCCTTGGCGTGTGGAAAAAGACGTCCCTACTTGGTCGCCTGGTCCGGCAGGTGGAGCAGGTGCCCCATGCGGTCGCGCTTGGTGGTCAGGTAGCAGGTGTTCTCGGCGCAGGGGCAGCTCTCGATGGGCACCCGCTCCACGACCTCGAGGCCGTAGCCCTCGAGCCCGACGATCTTTTTGGGGTTGTTGGTCATCAGGCGCATCTTGGAGACGCCGAGCGCCACGAGGATCTGCGCGCCGGTGCCGTATTCGCGCAGGTCGGCCTTGAAGCCCAGGCGCAGGTTGGCGTCCACGGTGTCGAGGCCCTGTTCCTGGAGGGCGTAGGCCTTGATCTTGTTGGCCAGGCCGATGCCCCGGCCTTCCTGGCGCATGTAGAGGATCACGCCCTTGCCCTCGGTCTCGATCATGCGCATGGCTTCGTGCAGCTGGTTGCCGCAGTCGCAGCGCAGCGAGCCGAACACGTCGCCGGTCAGGCACTCGCTGTGCACGCGCACGAGCACGGGCTCGTCGGGGTGGATGTCGCCCTTGACCAGGGCGATGTGGGTCTTGTGGTCTTCGCTTGCCGTGAACGCCAGGGCGCGGAAGGTGCCGAAGGCGGTGGGCAGGCCGGCCTCGGCCACCTTGGTCACGGCGAGGCGGCCGAACTTCAGGCGGTAGCGGATGAGGTCGGCGACTGTCGCGATCTTGATGTTGTGCTTTTCGGCGAACTCCATGAGATCGGGCATGCGCGCCATGTTGCCGTCCTCGCGCATGATCTCGCAGATGACGCCGGCGGGCTTGAGCCCGGCCAGGCGCGCCAGGTCCACCGAGCCTTCGGTCTGGCCGGCGCGGTCGAGCACGCCGCCTTCCTTGGCCCGCAGCGGAAAGATGTGCCCCGGGGTGACGAGGTCGTCGGGGGTCGCTCCGTCGGCCACGGCGGCCAGGATGGTGGTCGCGCGGTCGAAGGCGGAGATGCCCGTGGACACGCCCACCTTGGCCTCGATGGAAACGGTGAACCCCGTGCCGAAGGGGGATTTGTTGTCGCTCGTCATCATGGGCAGCCCGAGCTGGTCCACGAGGTCCGGGGCCAGGGACAGGCAGATCAGGCCGCGCCCGTGGGTGGCCATGAAATTGATGAGTTCGGGGGTGACCTTTTCGGCGGCGACGGTGAGATCGCCTTCGTTTTCACGGTCTTCGTCGTCGACGAGGATGACCATCCGTCCGGTGCGGATTTCCTCGATGGCTTCCTCGATGGGGCTTATGCGCATACGTGGGTATCCCTCTTTTGGGCGGCCTGGGGCGGCCCTGTGGAAAAGACCAAAGACCCGGGCGGCCGGGTCAAAGGGGGAAATAGTCTACGCGAGGGCGATTGGCAAGGCAAGCGACCGGGGCCGCCTCCGCAACGCAGCCGCCCTCAGGAGCCGAGCGCCGCCCGCACGAACGCCTCCGGCATCAGCGTCGCCGCGCACACGGCCGCCACGTCCATGCCCGACGCCGCCAGACGCCGCACGACAAGTTCCATGGGTTCCGCCACTTCGACGATATGCCCCTCCGGGTCGCGCACCCGGAAACAGCGCTGGCCCCAGGGCTGCGCCGCGAGCGGGCACAGCGCCTCGGCCCGGGCGGAGACCGCCTTGAAGGCCGCCTCCACGTCCTCGGTTTCGAAATACAACTCGAAATTGTCCCGCCCCAGGCGGCCGGGCGGCAGGGCCGACGCGTCGCCGAAGACATGCTGCCCGGCCGTGTCCGCACGCCACAGGGCGAAACCGGGGTAGACCACGTAGCCGTCGAGGGCCAGGGTCGGCGTCTGGCCCAAGGTTGCCTCGTAAAAGATCCGGGCAAGTTCCATGTCGCGCACGAACACGCAGGGGCTGTGGAAACGGATGGGCATAGGGGCTCCTGTGAGAAACGGATCGTACCGCATTGCCCGGTTCCCGGCCGGCCGTCCAGTCCGGCGCAATTGACCGCGCGGGCGGCATATGGCATGCAACGGCACGACGCGCCGCAATTGTTTGAATTGCTCACGGCACTGCGTGGCCGAAAAAGCGATAGTGCGCGTCCGAGGCTGGATGGCGTTTCCCGGAAAAGGCTTGCTGCGCCCCGAGGTGTTGCGGGGTTTCGTACAGGGTCTTGCCGGAATGTGCATGCTTTTGGCCGTTTGGCAAATTGCCGCAATAGCCATTGCGGCCGTGCGCGACGTGCCGTTCCCCACGCCCCTTGCCACGCTGCAACGCCTGGGCGCCCTGGTCGCGGGCCGGCCCCTTGGCGGACATCCCCTTTCCGCGCACATCCTGCACAGCCTCGGTCGCTGGCTGGCCGGGGTCGGCATCGCCGCGGGCTGCGGCATCGCCTATGGTTTGCTGGCCGCGCGGTCCGCAGCCTTTGCCGCGCTTTTTGCCCCCCTTCCGCGCCTTTTTCTGCTCGTGCCCGGGCTCGCCTGGATTCCCGTGGCCATCCTCGTCTTCGGCATCGGCCCGGCGGCCACCGTGTTCATGATCGCGGCCGCGGCCTTCGCGCCGGTCGCGGTCAGCGTCATGGCCGGCATCCGCGGCGTGGACCAGGGTTACGTCCGCGCGGCGCGGATGCTCGGGGCCGGACCCGGGGCGCTTTTTTTCCGCGTGCTCCTGCCCGGGGCGCTGCCCCACGTCATAAGCGGCCTGCGCATCGGCTGCGGCACGGGCTGGCGCGTGCTCGTGGCCGCCGAAATGGTCGTCGGCACGGGCACGGGCCTTGGCTATTCCATCATCCAGGCCCGCTGGAGCCTCGACTACCTTGCGGCGTTCGCCTGCATCGCGGTCATCTGCGCCGTGGGTTTTTTCGTCGAGGGGGGGCTGCTTGGCCGGCTGGAAGCGGCCACGGTGCGGCGCTGGGGCGTTGTCCCGGAGAAGCCGTGATCCGCTTCGAGGACGTGTCCTTCGGCTACGCCGGGCAGGATCGGAAAAAACCGGTCTTCGCGGGCCTCGGATTCGCCGTGGCCCGGGGCGAATGGGTGTGCGTCCTTGGCGGGAGCGGCTGCGGCAAGACCACGCTGCTCGGGCTCGCGGCGGGCTTTTTGCGTCCCGGGCAGGGCCGGGTGCTATGCGGCGGCAGGGAAGTGCGCGCCCCCGGCCCCGACCGGGGCGTGGTCTTCCAGGAGCCGACCCTTTTCCCCTGGCTCACGGTGCGGGGCAACGTGGAATTCGGCCTGCGCCGCCGGGGCCTGCGCGGCGCGGCCGTGCGCCGG
>DQED01000063.1 GCA_003525525.1 Desulfovibrio sp. | reverse complement strand
GGGGATGATCCCCCCCGGCCGCCTCCCTTCTCACCCCTCACAAAATCGGCGAGAGCAGCCGGCTTAACATGACGCCGGTCTTGAACGCGAACGAGCGGTCCTCGTAGTCGTCGGCGCTGGCCCGCTGGCAGCGGGAGAAATCCTCGAGCAACATCGCCTCGACGGCCTTGATGAAGCCGGGGTCGGCCACGGCCATGGTGACCTCGAAATTGAGCCGAAACGACCGGTTGTCGCAGTTGGCCGTGCCGACCGAGGCCATGACGTCGTCGACGAGGATGACCTTCTGGTGCAGGAAGCCGTCGCCGTAGCGGTAGAATTTGACGCCGAGGGTTTCGAGGTCCGGCAGGTAGGAGAACGAGGCGAGGTAGACGAGCTTGTGGTCGGGCTTTTTGGGCAGCATGACGCGCACGTCCACGCCGCGCAGCACGGCCAGTTGCAGGGCCGAGACGATCTCGCGGTCGGGCACGAAATAGGGGCTGACGATCCACACCCGTTTCGTGGCCGCGCTGATGGCCTGGAAGAAGTAGAGGTCGCAGGATTCGATGTCGTCGGCCGGGCCTGTGGGCAGCACCAGCACGGACATGTTTCCGGACGGCGCGGGCCGTAGTTCCCAGTCCAGGGACAGCATGCGTTTGGTGGCCCAATACCAGTCCTCGGCGAAGGTCAGCTGCACCAGCGTCGCGGCCGGCCCATGGCAGCGCACGTGGGTGTCGCGCCAGTGCCCGAAGACCGGGCTTTTGCCCATGTACTCGTCGCCGACGTTGTGGCCGCCGACGAAGGCCGTGCGGCCGTCGACCACCACGATCTTGCGGTGGTTGCGGAAATTGAGCTGGAGGCGGTTGCGCCAGCCGAGGGTGGTGTTGAACGCCGAGACGTGCACCCCGGCATGGCGCAATTCATCGAGGTAGGCTTCGGACAGTTTGTGGCAGCCGATCTCGTCGTAGAGGAGATAGACGGCCACGCCCGCCCTGGCCTTGGCCGTCAGGCGGGCCTTGAGGGCGCGGCCGATGTCGTCGTCGCGGATGATGTAGAACTGGACCAGGACGGAGGCTCGCGCCGCGTCCACGGCCGCGAAGATGGCGTCGAAAGTGGCCTTGCCGTCGATGAGCAGCTCCACCGCGTTGCCGGTGGTGAACGGCAGTTCGGCCAGGCGTTCGAGGACCGGGAACAGCCCGGGCACGCCCGGGGCCTGCGGATCGGGAAAGGCGCGCAAAGGGTCGAGTTCCGGGGCCAGGGCGTCCACGACCTTGTCGCCGGCGCGCCGCGAGGCCACGTAGCCCTGGAAGCGGTTGCGGCCGAGCACCCAGTAGAGCGGCACGGCCACATAGGGGAAGGTGATCATGGCCATGACCCAGGCCATGGAGCCTTGGGGGGAGCGTGCGGTGAAAAGGGCCCGGGCCGCGGACGCGATGCCGAGGGCGTGACAGCAGGCGAGAATGATGACGAGCATGGCCCCTCCCTGTGAACAAGCGGCGGCGCTTGCGCAACCGGCTGCATACCGGCTTGACCATATGCATCTTTTGCTTATACCGATGCAGGCAATACGGCAAGAATCCTTGCAAAAAACCGCAACACTGCGTTCCCGGAGAACCCCCACATGCCAGACGCCGCCCTCGACCTGACCCTTTCCGCCCCGGTCCACGCCACGGACGCCGCCATCGGCCGCGTCGAGAACGTCATCATCGACCCGCACCAGGGCAAGGCCACGCATCTGGTCGTGCGCGAGGACGCCCTGCCCAACACGTTGCGCCTGGTGCCGGAAAAATACATCGCCTCCGCCGGCCCCGACGGCGTGCGCCTCAATATTTCGCAACAGCGCGCCGCCGCGTGCAAGCCCTACATCCAGGAAGACTATTATTCCCCGGCGTTTTTCCTGTCCCTGGCCAAGGCCGAGGACGTGCGGCTCCCCATGGCCCCGTCGTCGTGGACCGTGGAGCATCCGACCACGCCCGCGGGCTCGGTGGCCCTGGCCGGGCACGAACCCGTGCGCGCCACGGACGGCAAGGTCGGCCGTGTGGACGGCGTGCTCACCGAGCGCCACACCGGCCGGGTGACGCATCTGCTGCTGCGCACGGGCCATCTGTGGGGCACGCGCGAGGTGCAGGTGCCGGCCGGGCTCGTGTCCGGCTACGAGGACGGCGACGTGCTGCTGTCCGCGACCAAGGCCGAGATCGGCGCGCTGCCCGACGTCCACGCCGGGTAGGCGGCGTGGAAGACGCCTCCGGCGGCCAGGAGGGGGTGCCCCCTTCCTGGACCTCCTCGACGGGGCGCTTGCAGGCTTGCGACCGCGCAGCCGAGCGTGTCATTGCGACGCGTCTTCGAAGAGAAATCCCCTTCTCCAAGCCGACGCCACGGCGTCGCGTGGGAACGGTTGCGCGGAGAAAAGAAAAAACGGACGCCCGGAGGAATTCCTGGTGTCCGTTTTTTACGGGGTACGGGGGCTAGTGGCCGGCGTGGCCGCTTTCGTCCTCGGGTTCGAGGTCGAGCACTTCCTCGCCGCCGATGTAGGGCATGAGGATGGGGTTTTCCACGGCTTTGAGCAGGTTGACGATGGCCCCGCGCAGGCGGTTGATGTTTTCCACGATCAGGTTGACGTACTGCATCTTCTTCTCGACTTCCATGCGCTCCACGGTGAGGCCGAACAGATGCCGCATGGCCGCCGGGGCCAGGGGCGGCCAGGGGCCGGGCACGAGCTGCATGGCCTCGCCGATGAACGCCGTGGCGATGTCGTCCTCGTTGTCGAGAAAGTCCTCGCAGTCCTCCAGGATGAGCTCCGCGCCGTTCTTCATGATCGCCAGCACGTTGTTGCCGACGTGGGCCATGCCGCCCGCGGCCTTGGCCAACGCGTCGCGCCCGAGTTCCAGCCGCCGGCCCACGGTGAGGGAGACGATGCGGGCGCAGTCCGCGGAAAAGTCCGTCTCGTAGCGGTCGAAGAAGCGGGGCTTTTTGGAATAGAGCATGATGAGCCCGAACGCCTTGCCCGCGGGGGCGCGCAGGAAAAACGACAACCGGCAACGAAAGCCTTCCAGGTAGGGCACGCAGTCGATGGACTCGCCGCCGCGCTCGGGGCCTTGCAGATTGTTGGAGACCACGAACAGCGCCCGGGGGTCGTTGACGGACCGCATGACCGGGTGGTGCGGCAGGGTCTCTTCCATGAAGCGCACGAAAATGGGCGTGGCCCGGCCGGTGTGGGTGTTGGCCGCGATATTGACCCAGTTGCCGGATTCGTCGCGCAAACGGCAGACGTACAGGTCGGCCTTGAGCTCCTTGAGCAGGATCTCGGCGCTTTGTTCGAGGATCTCGTCGGCGGTCTGGAAGTCCTGGCCGGCATTGATGAGCTCGTAGAGGATCTCGAGCATGAGCGCGGCCTTGTCGTGGGCCTTTTTGAGCTTGCCGTAGCGGTATTCGAGGTTGGCGAAACCCGGGTTGGCCCGCAACAGCTCCTCGAGCTTGAGGGTCTTGACCGCGTCGATCTCGCGGCGCACCCCGGTCAGGGTCGTCAGCAGGCTTTCCCAGTCCCGCACCGGGCTCTCCGGCCGCTCCAGCACCGGCACCTCCTCCAGCACGTCGAGGGAGATCTTGATGGAGCGCATGAGATCGACGATGGCCGCACGCACGGCCGCCGGCGCGGAGCCGATGATGTTGAGCAGGCGTTCGCGGGCGTCGAAACCCGTAAGCAAAAGCGGGGTGGCCAGGGGACAGGAATCGGCTTTGAGCGGCATGTCGGGTCCTTGCGCATGGAAAGGGCGGTCGTCGCCCCCTGTCCGCTCTGTAACGCGTCCGGCGATTGCTGTCGATGGCCTCAGAACGTCACGGTATCGAAGCGCATGGTCTCGAGGTCGGCCACGAGCGCCTTGCCGGCCAGGGCCGGGGCGCGGCCGGCGAGCAGGCGCACGACCTCGGCCCCCATGAGCGCGGCC
>DQED01000125.1 GCA_003525525.1 Desulfovibrio sp. | reverse complement strand
ATGTCGTTGATCACGCCGATGATCGCGCCGATGCCCTGCGCCTGCCCGCCGAGGCTCCCCATGTCGGCCTTGAGCGCGAGCGCCTGCTCGCGCACCGCGCCGATGCGGGAAACGGCTTCGGCCACGATGTCCGCGCCGCGCTCGGCCTTGTCCCGGGCCGTGTCGGCCGTGGACGCCGCCTGGGAGGCGTTTTGCGCCACCTCGACGACCGTGGCGTTCATCTCCTCCATGGCCGTCGCGGTTTCGGAGACGCGCCCGGACTGGACGTTCGAGCCCTGGCGGGATTGCTCGATGCGCGAGCGCAGGGCGTCCGAGGCGGAGGTGACCACCGAAACCACCTCGCCCAGGCGTCCGGCGGCATGGAGCACTCCTTCGCGCCGGGCCGATTCGCCCTTGCGCCGGGCCTCTTCGGCCGCCTGCTGCGCCTGGCGGGCGTTGTCCGATTCCTGGCGCGCGGTTTCCGTGGCGGCCTGGGCTTCGGCGATCTTGTCGCGAAGCGTGTCCACCATGCGCCGCAAATCCCCGGCCAGATCGCCCACTTCATCGCGCTGGGAAACGTCGAGCGACGTGTCGAGCCGTCCCGAAGCCACCGCCTTGGAATACCCGGCCAGCGCCAGGATGGGCCGGGTGAAGGCGCGCGCGACGAAAANNCCCGAGCCCGCCGAGCACGACCACCGCAACCAGGGCCGAAAGTCCCGCGCCGCGATTGACCGCGGACAGGGCCGCGGCCATTTCGTCCATGTGCTTGCCCACGAACCCTATGCCCACGGGTTTGCCCGACGCGTCGGCCAGCGCCCAGTAGGCCGTGATGTAGGGCCTGCCGAAAAGCATCAGGCGCTTGTAGACCGTCTCGCCCCGGCCGAGCACCTTGTCCCGTATTTCGGGGTCGTCGATGGACGTGCCCACGGCCCGGCGGCCGTTTTCCATGATGGTGGTGGAGACGCGCCGGTTCCCGGAAAAGAGCGTGGCTTCCGCGCCGAGCATGGCCTTGATGCCGTCGACCAGGGCGTTGTCCGCGGCCAGATCGGCCACGAGGCTCACCGTGCCGACGACCGCGCCGTCCCTCTGCACCGCGGCGCTGGCCAGATAGGGCAGGCGTTCGCCCGTGGCGGCGACGAAGCCCGCCGCATTGCCGCCGGAAGCGGCCAAGGCCGCTTCCTTGGCCAGGGCCTCTCCCAACCCGTCGGTCTTGCCGGCTGTTGCGACGACCGCGCCCTTGGCGTCGGCAAAGACCACGCCCCCGACCTGGCCGCCGACGGCCACGAGGTCCTCGCCGAGCCGGGAGAGCAGGGCGGCGTTGCCGGAAGCGAGGCCCGCTACGACGTTGGGCCGCACGGCCTGCGCCTTGGCCGCGCCCGCCAGCGCGGCGTCCACGGCGCGGATACGGTCCGCGCCGACCTTGGCGAAGGCGACGATGTTGACGTCGTATTCCTTGGAGAACCCGTTTTCAAAGGCCATGCGGCCGGCAAAGAGCACGGCCACGGCGGATGCGATCACGGAGGAAACCACGAGGAACACGATCTTGAACGTGATGCCGATGCGCATAAGAGGGACGCCTCCGGTGAAAAAAAAGTACGCGCAGCGCTGCCGCATGCAGCGTCCCGGGAGGGGGGAACGCCTGACCATGCGACGAACGGGAAAAAGACCGGAATACAGGGTACACCCGTGACGCGCGGAGTCAACAGCAGGGGCGCAATACGCTCGCTCGCCGGGAAAAGCGGCATGTCCGCCCGCAGGACGGCGATGGGACGCGGCGTCAGGAAGCCAGCTTGAGGACGGCGACGCCCGCGATGATCAGGCCTGCGCCGGCCAGCCGGGCAAGGTTCACCGGGTCGCCGTAGGCCAGCGCGCCCACGGCGAACGCCCCGGCCGCGCCGATGCCCGTCCAGACCGCATAGGCCGTGCCCATGGGAATCACGCGCTGGGCCAGAAACAGGAAAACGCCGCTGGCGGCCATGCAGACCACGGCAATGACGATGCCGAGCAGCAAACGGCCAGGAGTCTGGGCCAGTTTGAGGCCGACAGGCCAGCCGATTTCACAAAGGCCGGCAAAGAAGAGCGATATCCAGGCGAATTGCATCAAATACTCCGTCATGTCCCGGGTTGCGGGCCAGGGGGACAGGGAAGGGCGGGGGAAAACGCGTCCAGGTCCCCGGCCGTTCCGGCGAAATGCAGAAAATACGACGCCGCGTACGCGGCGTCCAGACAGCGGGACTTGAGCGCCGTGAATAGTCCGGGACGGTCGCCGCAGGCCGCCTTGAAAGCCGGATCGGCCAGGAAGGGGTAGTGGGCGAAAAGCGCCGTGGCCCATAGCGCGTTGAAGCGCGGGTCGAGCCAGGTGACGGGCGAGGCGGTGAGCAGGTGCCAACTGACGGGCCGCATTTCGAAAAGCATCTCCCGGCTGTCCGGACGACGCTGCTCCAGGTAGGCGCGTTCGAGGATGGGCCCATGCAGCTCGGGCGTGAGCACAAGCAGGCCCGTCTGCACGATGCGGTCCGGAAACGCGTCGAAGCCGTAGCGGCCGTAAAAGGCCTGCGGCGTGTCGTCGGCGCAGGCCGTAACGCCATGGCGCGCGTGGTAGGCGCGGATGTTGGCCGCGGCCAGGGCGTAGGTCTCGGGCGTGGGGCTTTGCAGCTGGTCCACCGCGCCGAAGGTTTCCGCCGCAACCCCGTCGAAGACGTCTGGGGCGTCCGGGCGCGGCAGCATGTCCGCGTCGATCCAGGCCACCTGGCCACAGGCGCGCAACTTCGGATGGCGCAGGACCAGGCATTTCTGCCAGGCCGGCGAGCGGGCGCGCCCAAGCGGCGACGCGTCGAGGAGCCGGTCGAGGACAACGAGGGACAGCCCGTGCGCCTTGGCGTAGGCGCGCAAAGACGGCGCGACGCGGGAAGCGAAGCGCGCTTTGTAGGCGTCGCCGCAAACGAGGGTGACCAGGGCGCGTTGCATCTGCGGCTTTCTTACCCGCAACTGCCGGCGTCGGCCAGCGGCAAGGACGTTCCTCACGCGTTCACAGCACGCTGACGCGGTTGCGACCCGTGTGCTTGCTTTTATACAGGGCGTTGTCCGCCCGGGAGAGCAGGGCGTCGCCCGTGTCCGCGGCCTCGTAGGCGGACACGCCGGCGCTGACGGTGTGCGTCCGGCCGGTGTCGAAATCGTGCGCCGCGACGGCCGCGAGAATGCGCCCGGCCAGATGCGCGGCCTGATCGCGGCCGGTTTCCGGGCAAAGCACCAGGAATTCCTCGCCGCCCCAGCGCCCGGCCATGTCGGTGAGGCGGATGGTGTCGCGCACGAGCCTGGCGAAGCCGATCAGGAACCTGTCGCCGGCGAGGTGGCCCAGGGCGTCGTTGACGGCCTTGAAATNNATGGTCGATGTCGAGCATGATGACGGAAAAGGGCCGTCCATAGCGCTTGGCGCGCTCCAGTTCGGCCTCGAACGCGGCCATGAGCCGACGGCGGTTGGGCAGGTCGGTGAGCAGGTCGGTCTGGGACAGGCGCGTGAGTTCCGCATTGTATTTCTTGAGCTTGTAGTTCCACAAAAAACCCACGCAGAGCACGACGGCGAAGACGACGCTGACCTTGAGCACCAGCGCCTTGTCCGTGCCGGTCTGCACGTTGATGGCCACATGGCGGTTGATGATCTGTCCGCGTTCCTGGGGCGTGATGGTCGCGACGCCGGCGTTGAGGACGTCGCGCAGCACGGGCTCGCTTTTCACCACCCCCACGCGCAGGTTGTTGGCGAAATTGGGCAGCCGGCCCGCGATCTTGAGGTTGAAAAGCCCTTGCTTCCTGATGGCGTAGGCCGCGACGATCAGCGAGCGCATGGTCATGTCGGCCTTGCGGTCCTGCACCATGTCCAGCGCCTCCGCCTCGGAAGCCGTGGTCAGGATCCTGAGGTTCGGATACTCGGAGCGGACGCGCTCCTCCATGGCCGTGCCGCTCGGGAACACGATGCTTTCGCCCGTGAGGCTCGCCGGATCGTCGATGAAAGGATGTTCCTCACGCGTGATGAACACGTTGGAGTCGTTGAAAACCGGATCGGTGAAAAGCAGCCATTCGTCGCGCAGCGCCGTCTTGTTGAGAAAGCTCAGAACCTGGCAGCGCCCCTCCTTGGAGGCGGCCAGGCTTTCGTCCCAGTCCCTGGTGGGGACGAGCGTGAAGGCGATCCCCACGCGTTCGGCCACCAGCCGCAGCAGGTCCGCGGCGATGCCTTCATGCTCGCCCCGGGCATTCACGCTTTCAAACGGCACCCAGTCCGGGTCCACGCAGAGCGTGGCCGTTTTATGCGCCGCGACATAGGCACGCTGCTCCGGCGTCAGTTCGGCCATGGCCCAGGCGGTTCCCGACGCGAGAAGCATGACGGCGGCAAGGAGCCAGCCCGCAAAAGAAGGGGGGCAACCTTGTTGCGCCCCTTGGAAGCACTGCGGTCCGATAATTGCCATGCGCACTTTCCCTCGAGCAAACAAGTGGTGAAGCCACGTCCCATGCATAATATCCGCCATATGCGCAAACGGGCAATCCTCTTTCAAGGAAAAGAAACAAAAAGATGCAACGCATGGACTTCAGTCTTGATTTGTGCCAACCTTGCGTTCCCGCCGTTGCGTTCCCACGGCCACAGAGCAACCTTGCCAGGAGGGAACGGTATGCGTCTGTCGCTGCGCACGAAGTTTTTCACCCCCATTCTCGCCCTTGTCGTCATCGGCATGGCCCTGCTGGTCATTTTAAACGACCGTGCCACGAAAAGCGCCCTGGAACAGGTCGAAAGCCAGTCCATGACCCTGCTGTGCCAGTCCATGGCCAACGACGTCACCGGAACCGTCAAAGCCAACCTCAGGGTCCTCGCCAGCTTCGCCAAATACGACGCCGCCGTGGCCACGGCCAAGGGCGATGCCCCCGCCGCGGGCAACGCCCTGCTCGCCACCCTTGCCGCCGGGCTCACCGGCGCGGACTACGCCAACATCTTCGACCTCCAGGGCGTATCCAGGGCCTCGAGCAACGTCGCGAGCGTCGGCAAGATCAAGGTGGCCGACCGGGACTATTTCGCCCTGGTCACCAAGGACGGCAAGACCAACGTCGTGTCCAAAGCCATCGTCAGCCGCACCACGGGCAAGTCCGCCGTGGTGCTCGCCCAGCCCATCCGCGACGCCTCCGGGCAGCTCGTGGGCGTGCTCAACACCGGCATGGACCTGGAGTCCCTGACCAACGACCTGTCCCGCACCAAGATCGGCCAGACCGGCTATGCGTTCATCCTGGACGCCCAGGGCATGGTGCTGGCCCACCCGGACAAGTCGCTGCTCATGAAGACGGACCTCGCCGGCACGGCCCTCGGCAGGCGCATCCTGGCCGTGACCGGTTCGGGCGCGATCGCCTACGCGGACGCGACGGGGAACCACCTGGCCGCGGTCAGCCGCGACCCGATGACCGGCTGGTTTTTCGTCGTCGAAGCGCCCCTGGCCGAGTTCCAGGCCTTTGCCAACGCCGCGGCCTGGCGCGGCGTCTGGATCGCGGGCATCGTCACCGCGGCGCTCGTGGCCGCCATCATCGTCCTGTTGCGCGTATTCGTGCTCAACGGGCTGCGGCGTTGCGTGGCGTTTTCCGCCGCCGTGGCCGAAGGGGACTTCGCGCACACCCTCGACATCCGCTCCGGGGACGAGTTGCAGGTCCTCGGCGACGCCCTGACCGCCATGCGCGAGAGCATCACGCGCAATCTGGCCGAAGCCAAGGCCAAGGGCGAGGAGGCCGCGGCCCAGGCGGCCCTGGCCCACGAGGCCCTGGCCGAAGCCAAGCGGGCGCAGCAACAGGCCGAAGAGGCCAAGACCCAGGGGCTGCTGCTCGCGGCCGACAAGCTCCAGGGCGTGATGCAGGCCCTGGCGGAAGGCTCCTCGCAGCTCGGGAACGAGGTCGCGTCCGTGGTCGCCTCGGTGGGCGAACAGGAGCGGCGCACCGCGGAAACGGCCACGGCCATGGAAGNNAACGCCACGGTGCTCGAGGTGGCGCGCAACGCGTCCGAGGCCGCGGGCAAGGCCGCAGCGGCCCGGGATCAGGCCAACGAGGGCCGGGAAGTGGTGGAGAAGTCCCTGGCCGCCATCAGCCAGGTGGACGCCGTGTCCCGCGAGGTCAAGGCGGGCATGGACGCCCTGGGCGAGAAGGCGCAGTCCATCGGCGCCATCATGAACGTCATTTCCGA
>DQED01000194.1 GCA_003525525.1 Desulfovibrio sp. | reverse complement strand
GCCCGGCCCCTGGCCCTGCACGGCGTAGTGGCCAAAAAAGACGGCACCGTGGTGCCGGTGACCATCGGCGAGGACGCGTCCGATCCGGTCTTCGCCATCCCGGACCTGCTGCCGCATCTGGCCTACCGGCAGGCGGAGCAGAAGCTCGCCGACGCCTTCGAGGCCGAAAAGCTCAACATCCTCGTCGGCCACAGCCCCCTCGACGCCCCGGCCGCGCCCGAAGGCGACGCCGCGGGCACCGCCGCCAAGGACGCGCCGAAAAAAGGCAACGACGCCGTCAAGGCCAAGGTGCTTGCGCTTTTGCACGAAAAATACGGCATCGAGGAAGCCGACCTCTACAGCGCCGAACTGCAGGCCGTGCCGGCCGGTCCGGCGCGCTTCGTGGGCCTCGACGCCGCCCTTGTCGGCGGCTACGGCCAGGACGACCGGGTGTGCGTGTTCGCCGCCCTTTCCGCGCTGCTCGCCGCGCCCGCGCCCGAGCACACGCAGATCGTGCTCTTCTGGGACAAGGAGGAGATCGGCTCGGAGGGTTCCACCGGGGCCAAGTCGCGCTTTTTCGAATACTGCCTGGAGGACCTGATCGACGCCTGGGACAAGGGCGCGCGCAAGAGCCGGGTGCTCGCCGCGGGCAAGGCCGTTTCCGCCGACGTCCACGCCGCCCTGGACCCGGACTACCAGGATCTGCACGAAAAGCTCAATTCCGCGCTGCTCGGCTCCGGCCCGGTCTTCTGCAAGTTCACCGGGCACAGGGGCAAGGTCGGGGCCAACGACGCCCATCCGGAGTACGTGGCCTGGCTTCGAAACCTCCTCGACGGCGCGGGCATCCCCTGGCAGATGGCCGAGCTCGGCCGCGTGGACCTCGGCGGCGGCGGCACGGTGGCCAAGTTCCTGGCCGTCTACGGCATGGACATCATCGATTTCGGCCCGGCCGTGCTCAGCATGCACAGCCCCTTCGAGATCACGAGCACGGCCGACGTCTACGCCGCCATGCTCGCCTACAAGGCGTTCCTTACAAGCTAACGCTACCCCCTGCGAGGGGGTCCGGGGGGCATCATGCCCCCCGGGCCGCCGGAGGCATCTTCTCTTCGTTCCCTCCTCCCCCCCAAAAGGAGCATCCATGCCAGTCATCATGGGCACGGCCGGGCACATCGACCATGGCAAAACCACGCTGATCAAGGCGCTCACCGGCATCGACTGCGACCGGCTGGCCGAGGAGAAAAAGCGCGGCATCACCATCGAGCTCGGCTTCGCCTTCATGGACCTGCCCGGCGGCGCGCGCCTCGGCGTCATCGACGTGCCCGGGCACGAGCGGTTCGTGAAGAACATGGTGGCCGGTGCGGCGGGCATCGACTTCGTCATGCTGGTCATCGCCGCAGACGAAGGCGTGATGCCGCAAACGCGCGAGCACCTGGACATCTGCACCCTGCTCGGCGTGGAAACGGGGCTTGTGGCGCTGACCAAAACCGACATGGTGGACGCCGACTGGCTGGCCATGGTCACGGACGACGTGCGCGCGGACCTTGCCGGCACGTTTCTGGCCGACGCGCCCCTCTTTCCCGTCTCCTCCCACACCGGGGCGGGCCTGCCCGAACTGCGCGCCGCCCTGGCGGCGCTCGCCGCCGGATTCGCCCCGCGCCGCCGCTCGGACCTGGCGCGCCTGCCCATCGACCGCGTGTTCACGCTTAAGGGGCACGGCACCGTGGTCACGGGCACGCTCATTGCCGGCGCGTTTCGCCTGGGCGAGGACGTGCAGCTCTACCCCACGGACACGCGCTCGAAGATCCGCGGCCTGCAATCCCACGGCGAGACCGTGGAGGAATCGCCCGCCGGCCGGCGCACGGCCGTGAACCTCGCCGGCCTCGAAGTGGACGACATCGAACGCGGCGAGGTGCTGGCCCGGCCGGGGACGCTCTTCCCGGACACGGTCTGGGAGGTGGAGCTTCGCTGCCTGGCTTCCGCGCCCCGGGCCGTCAAGCACCGCACCGAGGTGCATTTCCACCACGGCACGCGGGAACTGCTCGCCCGGGTGCATTTGCTCGACCGCGAAAAGCTCGAACCCGGACAGACGGCCGTGTGCCAGATGCGCTTTCCCGAGCCCCTGGCCGGCGTCTACGGCGACCGGGTGGTTGTGCGCGCGGGCGCGCCGCTTCGCACCATGGCCGGCGGCCGGGTGCTCTCGCCCATGGGCCGCAAGATCAAGCGCTTCGACGAGGCCGTCGCGCCCGTGCTCGCAGCCATGGCCGCCTCGACCGGCACGGACCTCGTCGCCTTGCAGCTGTCCCGGGCCGGGACCGAAGGCCTCGGATTTTCGCGGCTCATGACGCTCACCGACCTCGAATCCAAGGCCCTGGACAAGGCGCTCACCACCCTTTGCGACAAGGGCGGCGCGGCGCTCGTGGACCGCGACGGCAGGGAAGGCCGCCATTTCGTCCACGGCGCGGTGCTGGCCGACCTTTCCCGGTCGCTTGCCGACTTCATGGCCGCCTACCACGCGCGCGAGCCGCTTCGACTCGGCATCTCCCGCAGCGAACTCGCCTCCACCTGGGGCAAGGCGCTCTCGCCCAAGCTCTTTCATTTCGTGGTCGAACGCCAGTTGCGCGCCGGCACGCTGGCCACCGAGCAGGACGTGCTGCGCCTTGCCGGCCACAAGGTGTCCCTGGCCTCGGACCAGGCCAAACTGCGCGGCATCCTGCTTGCGGCCTACCAAAAGGGCGGGCTCACGCCGCCCAACGTCAAGGACATCCTGGAGCCCGTGCATCTGACCTTCAAGGAGGCCCAGCCGGTCTACAAGGTGCTCATGGACGAGGGGCGCATCGTCAAGGCCCAGGAGGGCATGTATTTCTGCGCCGAGGCCATAGCGGCGCTGATCGAAAAGGTCCGCGCCTACTACGCCGCCGGGGCCACGGACATGGGGCCGGCGGAATTCCGCGAGCTCACGGGCCTGTCGCGCAAGTTCCTCATCGCGCTGCTCGAATACCTGGACAAGGAAAAGGTCACGGTCCGCGTCGGCGACAAGCGCCAGTTACGGAAGAAGTAGCGGGGAGAGGAAGAGAGGAAAAGGGGAGAACGCCTTGGCGGCCACCTCCTGGACCTTATGTGGACCCGCCCGATGTCGAGGGCTTTCGTGAGAGGGCAACAGGATCGAATGACAGCCTGATGCATTCGTATCCACGAGTAGGGGGCTGGTCCGTGCCACTACCTCAATGGGGGATGCGGGGAAAGAGGGGCAGGTGGGGACATCCTCCCCACCCTGCTCCCCTAAAACTCAGGTCCTAAAGTCCGCAAAGTGACCAGCGCGATGCGCGGGTCGCGTTCCTTGGCCCATGCTTTGAGGGCTTCGTAGGTTTCGCTGTAGGGGTGGCCGATGGCGATGGCGCGGCCGTGTTTGAGGGCGTGGCGTTCGGCGGTTTTGAGCTGGCCGAGGATGGCGCGGGCATTGCGGACGTTGTCGAGGAAGACCGCGCGCCGGTAGAGCGGCACGCCGGCCTTGCGCGCCGCCTCGGGCGCGGCGGAGGCGGCGGAGGTCACCGAATCCATGAAGAAGAGGCCCCGGGCCTTGAGCACGGGCATGACGGCCGCCATGCCGGCCGCGTCGCCGGTGAAGGCCGAGCCCATGTGGTTGTTGATGCCGATGGCTTCGGGCACTTCGTCGAGGTTTTCGTTGAGCGTCGCCTGGATGCGGGCCGTGTCCATGTCCGTGAAGAGCGCGCCCGGGCCGGGATTGACCCGAGGGTAGGAACCGGGCTGCATGGGCTGGTGCAGGATGACCTCGATGCCGCGCGCGGCGGCCTGGACGGCGACGGCGTGCGTGCGGGGGCGCTGCGGCAGGATGGCCAGGGTCACGGGGAACGGCAGTTCCATGAGGTTGGCGGCCATGGTCGGGTTGTCGCCGATGTCGTCGATGACAACGACCATGCGCGGTCCTTTGCCGACGTCGTTCGGCAGGGGATTGACCGGGCCGGACAGGCGCGGATCGGCGGCGTCCTGGCCGTTGCCGTTTCCGTTGCCGGCCGGCGGCTGGACGAGGCCCCGCATTTCCGAGGGCGGCGTGGCCGGCGGCGGCGCGGATTCCCGGCCTGCGAGGTGTTCTTCGAAGGGCAGGTCGATCTGCTTGGAGGGGCCTTCGGTCAGACGCGGGGCCGCGTGTTCCGGTGCCGCCTGCCTGATTTTGGGCTTGGGCGCGACGCTCTGGCGGACTTCGGCGGTCCGGGCCGCGTTGCCGACCTTGCTCCAGGGCAGCGGCGGCATCGGGCCGAAGACGACTACCGCCAGCACGGCCAGACTGACTGCCAGGGCCAGACCGGCGACGACCGCGACGATGGGCCTGCCGGGGACGACAATGCGCTTGCCGTCCCCGCCCTTGGCGCGCGCCGAAGACTTGCCCGCCCCTTTCTTGGCGGACTGCGTGGAACCTGTCTTCGGCTGGCGTTTTTTAGGGGGTGTAGGTTTTGATGGGGAAATACTTCACCAATTCCAAGGCGAGCTTGAGCTGATTGTCCCGGGCGAGCTGTTCGAGCAGCTTCTCCTTGGGATCGTCTGAGGATTCGGCGGCTTTCTTCCGTTTGTTCTCCAGGTGGCGGGACAGGTCGCGCTCCCGGAACTGGTGGTTGGCCGCGAGCTTGTCACGATCGGACGCGGTGTCCTGCATGGGAACCATGAAGTCGGGCTCGATGCCCTCGGCCTGGATGGAGCGGCCGTTGGGCGTGTAGTAGAGCGCCGTGGTCAGCTTGATGCCCGAACCATCGGACAGCGGAATGACGGTCTGGACCGACCCCTTGCCGAAGGTCTTCTCGCCCACGAGCAGGGCGCGTTTGTGGTCCTTGAGCGCGCCGGCCACGATTTCCGAGGCCGAGGCCGAGCCGGCGTTGATGAGCACCACCAGCGGCACGGACACGTCGGAGCCGTCGCCCTTGGCGCTGAACACCTTTTCCTGGTCGGCGTTCTTGCCCTTGATGGACACGATCTGTCCCGAGGGCAGGAACACGTCGGAGACGTTGACCGCCTGTTCGAGCAGGCCGCCGGGGTTGTTGCGCAGGTCGAGGATGACGCCCTTGAGCGGCTTGCCGCTCTTCTTGTAGTCGGCCAGGCCCTGTCGGAGCTCGGTGGTGGTGTTCTCGTTGAAGCGCGAGAGGCGCACGTACAGGTAACCGGGCTCCACCTCGTTGCTCTTGACGCTGATGATGGGGATGGTGTCGCGCACCACCTTGACCTTGAAGGGCTTCTGCTGGTCCTTGTGAATGAGCGTCAGGGACACGGGCTTGCCCTTGGGGCCGCGTATCTTCTGCACGGCGTCGATGAGCGTCATGTCCTGGGTGGACTCGCCCTCGATTTCGAGGATCACGTCGCCCGCCTTGACGCCGGCCTTGTCGGCCGGGGTGTCGTCGATGGGGGAAATGACCGTGAGCCTGCCGTTTTCCATGCTGATTTCAATGCCGATGCCGCCGAATTCCCCGGAGGTGCTGACCTGCATCTCCTTGAATTCGTCCTTGGACAGAAAGCTCGAATGGGGATCGAGCTGCTGGAGCATGCCGACGATGGCCCCATCGATGAGTTCGTTGCGGGTGACGGGCTTGACGTAGTGGTTTTCCACCAGGTCCATGACCTGGCTGAAGCGCTTGAGCGGCGCGAAACGGTCTTCGTCATTCTTGGCGGCCAGGGCGACGGAGCCAAGAGCCAGACACATGATCAGGGAACACGACACCTTGGTCATAAGACGCATACAATTCCTCCACGAAACGCGAAGCGTCCGCCCCAAACGGCGGCCGGTCGCGCTCCAGCTCTCGTCGAACGCCCTATCGCCTCGCGGCGAGCCACTCCGCCGGATTAAGAGCTTTTTCCCGAAAACGCAATTCGAAATAGACGCCCGGAGCCTTGGTGATGCCGCAAAGGCCCGAAACGCCAAGCGCCTCCCCCCGGCGCAGGTAGTCGCCCTCGCGCGGCGCGGCCTGTCCCAGGCAGCCGTAGACCGTGTGGCGGCGGTCGCCGTGATCGAGGATGACGATGCGTCCGAGACCCCGCAACGCCCCGCAAAAGACCACTTCGCCGTCGGCGGCGGCAACCACGGGCGTGCCTTCGGCCGCCTTGAGCACCACGCCCTGGCGCGGCGGATTGGCCCCGGGCGCGAAC
>DQED01000394.1 GCA_003525525.1 Desulfovibrio sp. | reverse complement strand
CGCCGCCCGCACCGGCCTGCCCCACGGCGAGTCCGGCATCGCCAAGGTGGCCAAGAACCTCGACGCCATGGCGAGCCTGCTCGCCGCCCACGACGCCGCGCGAAACCAGGCCCTGGCCGCGCTGCGCCAGAGCCAGGAGCGCATGGGGCACATCGCCTCCAGCATGGCCGACTGGATCTTCGAAACCGACGGCGAGGACCGCTACGTCTACATCAGCGAGAAGGTCGCCCGGACGCTGGGCTACGAACCGGGCGCGCTGCTCGGCAAAACCCCCTTCGATTTCCTGGCCCCGGGCGAGGAGCACGCGTTCCGGGCGGCGTTTGCCCAGGCCAAGGCCGCCCGCGCGCCCCTGCGCGACCTCACGGCCTGGCGCGCCACGCGCGACGGCGACAAGCGCTGCGTCCTGACGAGCGCCGTGCCCTGGCACGACGAAACCGGCGCGTTCAAGGGCTACCGCGGCGTGGACAGGGACGTCACGGCAAGCGTGCGCGCGCAGCAGGAACTGCGCGACTCGCTTGCGGAAAAGGACATCCTGCTCAAGGAAATCCACCACCGCGTCAAGAACAACCTCCAGATCATCTCCGGCCTGCTCTACCTCCAGGAAGAGCGCGTCCAGGACCCCGAGGCCCTGGAGAGTTTCCGCGAAAGCCGCAGCCGCATCGCCTCCATGGCCCTGGTCCACGAGGAGCTTTATCGCTCGAACGACCTCGCGCGCGTGCGCCTCGACCACTACATTCAGGAACTGCTGCCGCGCCTGTTGGGTCACGACCAGAAGACGCCGGTCATCGCCTACGACTGCCGCCTCGCCTCCGTGGACGTGCCCATCGAAAAGGCCGTGCCCGCGGGCCTGGCCCTCAACGAACTACTGACCAACGCCTACAAGCACGCCTTCCAGGATCGCCCGGCCGGCATCCTGCGCCTGCGCCTCGTCGCCGACGACAAGACCGTGACCATCGTCGTCGGCGACGACGGGCCGGGATTGCCCCCTGATTTCGACCTCGAGGCGGCAGGCACCCTCGGCATGCAGCTCGTCGCCAACCTGGCCCGCCAGCTCGGGGGCGAGGTGCATGCCGGCAACGACGCGGCAGGGGCCGTGTTCACCCTGCGCTTTCCCCGTTGACGCCGCCCCGGCCTCCATGAACGCCGGAGCGGCGCTGTCGCGGCGCGTTTCTCCCGGAAAATACGGCCGTATTTTTTAAGGGACGCCCGCCGCGCAACGTGCTAACATTCCGTGCCTACGGCCTGTTTCCCCAGGAGGCGCCATGGCTCCCGAATGGACCAGACATGACGACAGCACCCATTACCTAAACCTCGGCCGAGCCCTGCTCGTGGTCGTGGTTCACGAGAAGATGGGCGCGCCGGGCTGGAAGGTGCAGGTCGGCAAACGCTCGCTCAAGGACAAGATTCCCAACCTGGAGGACGCCAAGCGCGTGGCCCTGGCCTATGCCGAACGCGTGGCCCGGGACATCCGCGCCGACCTCGACGCCCTCCTTCCGCCCGCACCCGACAAGGACGCCTCATGATCGACCGCGCTTCCGCCCTGGCCCTGGTTTTGGCCGAACACCCCAATCCCGGGCTCCTGGCCCACGGCCGCCAGACCGAGGCCGTCATGCGCGCCCTGGCCGAACGCCTGGGGCACGATCCGGAGCTGTGGGGCGTAACCGGCCTCGTCCACGACCTGGATTATCCGCGCACCGCCGCCGACCCCGCCAGGCACGGCCTGGCCCTGCGCGAGGCCCTGCCCGAGGGGGCGCTGCCCGAGGAAGCGCTTTACGCCATCGCCGCCCACAACGACGAGCATACGGGCGTCGCCCCGCAAAGCGCCTTCGACTTCGCCCTGCGCGCCGCCGAATCCGTCACCGGCATCATCAGCGCCGCCGCCCTGGTGCGCCCCGACCGCATGAACGGCATGGCCCCGAAAAGCATCAAGAAAAAGATGAAGGACAAGGCGTTCGCCGCGAACGTCCGCCGGGCCAACATCCTGGAATGCGAGAAGGCGGGGCTTTCCCTGGACGAATTCCTGACCCTCGCCATCGCGGCCATCGCCGGGGTCGCCGCCGAAACCGGACTGGCCTGACGCGAAGCGATGACCCGCGACGCAAAAGCGCATTCCGTGGCCCGCCTGCTCATCCTGGGGGCCATGGCCGCCCTGTTTTTTTCGAGCACCTTCGTGCTCAACCGGGCGATGAGCCTGGACGGCGGCCCCTGGGTCTGGTCGGCCAGCCTGCGCTACGCCTTCATGTTGCCCATCCTCGTCGCCTGGACGCTGGTTTCCGGGGGCGTGCGCGGCCTGCGGGACACGCTGGCGCTTTTCGCCGCGCATCCCCTCTTCTGGACCCTGGCCGGGTCGGTCGGCTTCGGCGTGTTCTACGCCGGGGTGACGCTGGCCTCGGTGTTCTCGCCGGGTTGGGTGGTGGCCACCACCTGGCAGGCGACGATCCTGTGCACGCCCGTGGTGCTGGCCCTGCTCGGGCGGCGGGTGCCGGCCAAGGGGCTCGTTTTCACGGCGCTCATTTTCGCGGGCATCGTGCTGGTCAACCTGGAACAGGCCCGAAGCGCCGCCGATGTGGGCAGCCTGTGGGGCGTGGCCGCGGTGCTCGTGGCCGCCTTCGCCTATCCGCTCGGCAACCAGCTGGTCTGGGAAGCCCGCCACGGCGGCGGCGGGAAAAAAGGCCTCCTCGCCCGCATTCCGCGCATCGACCAGCCCGCCCTGGACGCCGGACGCGCGCCGACGCTGCTTTTGACCATCGGCTCGATCCCCTTCTGGATCGTGCTCGTCGCCGTCACACAGCCCCCGCCGCCCGCCACGGGCCAGATCGTACAGACGGCGCTGGTGGCGCTTTTTTCGGGCGTGGTCGCCACCACGCTCTTCCTGCGCGCCCGGAGCCTTGCCAAAAGCGCCTACGAGCTGGCCGCGACCGACGCCACCCAGTCCCTGGAGGTGGTGTTTTCGCTTCTGGGCGAAACCCTGCTCCTGGCCGGCCCCTGGCCCGGCATCCTGGGCGCGGCCGGCATCGCCCTGGCCGTCGCCGGGCTCGTGCTCTACGTCTGCCGGCAAGTTTAGACTTCGCCCACCGCCTCGACGAGGAGTTCCGGGTAGCTCATGACCCGGATGCGGCCGGCCCCGGCCTGGCGCAGGGCGACGTTGCAGCCGGAGCAGGCGCAGACCAGGGTGTCCAGGCCCTGCGCCTCGACCCAGGCCACGATCTTCTCCGCCGCGACCTTGCAGCACAGGTTCCCGGCAACATCCTGCACCGCAAGGCCCGCCACGCCGTCGAGAAACGCGCGGTAGCGCGGCCAGTCCAGACCGGAGACGGGAAACGGCTTGCGGTAGGAGGTATGGCAGCCCTCGAAATAGGCGACGCGCCGGGGCGCGAGCCGCAGCGGCCGCGCCGCCAGGGCGTCGAGGAGCGTATCGAGGAGGTAGGCGTGCCGGGGAGCCTCGTCGGGCAAGGCCCCCTTGGCGGCATGGGCGCAGCCGGCGCAGCAGTAGACGAGCGTGTCCGCGCCCTTTTCCCCGGCCATGTCCCGGTTGGCCCGGATAGACTCCCGGGCCACGTCCATGACCTCGTCCCGCCTCTGCCGACCGGCCTGGTGGAGCAGGGGCAGGCCGCAGCAGTATTCCTTTTCGAGCCAGGTGAAATCGACGCCGAGCCGCGTCAGCAACGCCACGGCGTCGCGCACGATGTACGGCGTGCTGAACGGACGGTAGCAGCCGAAGACGAGGGCGTTTCGCGCCGCGGCCGCCGGCCGGCCCACGCCGTTCGCCCCCAGGGCCATGGCCCGCAGCAGGGACGGCGCGCCGTGATTGCCCTGCTCGCGCACGGCCGCGATCTGCGCGTCGAGGCTGCGGCCGGCGGCCGCCTTGGTCACCCAGTCGGCCTGCCCGGGTTTTTCCGTATTTTCGTTCATGTCCGTCTCCCTATGCTTCTTCGCCGGGAAGCCGCTTCGCAACCGTGGTCCTTCCCGTCCGCTCCAGCCTTTAGCCGCGTCCGTCGCCGCCGGCAAGGAGCCGGCCGGCCCCCACCACTTCCCCCTTGCCCTTCCCCCCCGCCTGCCCTACTCCTGCCCGCAAGGACGGGCGCACCATACAGGCGGACGCGCCCCGCTCCACCCCTTTAAGAGTTTTTTGGGAAGGAGGGGGTTCGGGGGAGGGAACCTTTTTTTGCCCAAAAAGGTTCC
>DQED01000020.1 GCA_003525525.1 Desulfovibrio sp. | reverse complement strand
GCAAGGCCCGACGCCGTACAGGCGGCCAGGCTCGACGTGGCGCGCCCGCCCAGGCGCTCGCGGCGCTCCGTGAGCTGCCCGGTCGGCAGCTCGCGCAGGAAAATGCTCGGCAGGGCCGGGGCGCAGCCGCCGCCCTGGCGCTGGTACACGGTTTCCGGCGCAAAAAGCGAGAGCGCGTCGCGGGCGCGCGTGCAGGCGACGTAGAGCAGCCTCCGCTCCTCCTCCATGTCCTCGGCGCGCGAGAGCGCATGGCGCGAGGGGAAGCGCTCGTCCACGAGGTCGATGACGATCACCGCCGCCCACTCCAGCCCCTTGGCCGAATGCACCGTGGACAGGACCACGTGGTCCTCGCGGGTCTTCTTGCGGTCCTCGTCCGGGTTTTCGATGACGAGGTCGGCCAGGAACGCGTCGAGGTCGGCGTAGCTCGCGGCGATCTGCTGGAGCTGCTCCAGGCCTGCCTGGCGGCGAGGGTAGTCGTCGGGGAATTTCTCGGCCAGAAGCGGCGCGTAGGCCTCGATGACGCGTTCGAGCAGGTCGGCCGGGGAGGGGGGCGAGGAGCGCAGGACGTCGAGGAATTCGATGAGCGCCCGGAACTCTTCGGATTTTTTCGTCATCTTGCCGAGCACGGCGCGATCGCCTTCCTGGATGGCGGCAAAGATCTTGGCCGCGGTCTTGGCCCCGATGCCCGGCACGAAGGCGAGCACGCGGTTCCAGGCCGGGAAATCGGCGGTGTTGCGCGCCAGACGCAGGTAGGACAGCACGTCCTTGACGTGGGCGGCGTCGGAAAAGCGCAGGCCGCCGAACTTCTGGAAGGGGATGCCGGCTTTGCCGAGCTCCACTTCCAGGGCGTAGGACTGGTAGCCGGCGCGGAACAGCACCGCGATTTCGTGCAGGGGATAGCGGCCGGACAGCTCGCGGATGCGCGCCGTGACCATGGCCGCCTGGGTCAGGTCGGAAAAGGGCCGGATGAGCTCCGGCTCCGGGCCGTCCTCGCGGGTGGAGAAGAGGTTTTTCTCGAATTTGCGGCCGGCGTTTTTGAGGATGGCGTTGGTCAGCGTCAGGATGGGCTGGGTGGAGCGGTAGTTCTGCTCCAGCTTCACAACCAGCGTCCCCGGAAAAAGGTTGGGGAAGTCCAGGATGTTGTCCACCGTGGCCCCGCGAAAGGCGTAGATGGACTGGGCGTCGTCGCCGACGGCCATGACGTTGCCCGTACCCGGGGCGAGCAGGCGCGTGAGCCGCGCCTGGACGCGGTTGGTGTCCTGGTATTCGTCCACCATGACGTAGCGGTGGCGCTCGCGCAGGTAGTCCGCCAGGTCCGCGTGTTCGGTGAGCATGCGCTCCAGCGAAAAGAGCAGGTCGTCGTAGTCGAGGAGGTTGTGTTCGGCCTTGAACGCCGCATAGCCCTCGCCCAGGCGCGCGATGTCGCCCGCGTGGGGCAGCAGGTGGAAGGCCTCGCGGGAGATGACGTCGCCGACGTCGAGCTCCTTGTTGCGGGCCTTGGAGAGCATGCCGAGGACGGCGCTCTTGCGCGGGAAGGAGCGGTCGCCCTTGCCGACGCCGAGGCTGTCTTTCACCTGCCCCAGGATGTCCTCGCAGTCCGCGGCGTCGAGCACGGTGAATCCGTCAGGGTAGCCGGCGGCGGCGTGGAAGCGCCGCAGCGTCGCAAAGGCGAAGGCGTGGAACGTGCCGCCCGAGACGCCGGACACGCCGTCCGGGCCCATGGCCAGCAGCATGCCGGCCCGGGTCAGCATCTCCTGGGCGGCCTTGCGGGTGAAGGTCAAAAGGAGAATGGACGCCGGGTCCACGCCGCCCGAGACCAGATGGGCCAGGCGGTAGACGATGGTTCGGGTCTTGCCGGAACCGGCGCCGGCGATGACGAGGACGGGGCCTTCGGTCGTCATGACCGCCTGGCGCTGGGCGGGGTTCAGGTCGCGGTCGAAATCCATGCGGGCTCGTTTTGTTCGGGCAGGTCGAAATAGGCCGCGACCTCGCGCCCGGCGTCGGTGGTGGTGGCCGGGCGGGCGGCGGCGGTGTCGCAGTAGAGGGCGTCGTGGGGGCTGTGGCAGCCGGCGCGGCCGTGGCGGCCGAAGATGGCCTCGCGGTCGTACTTGGCCGTGAGGCTCATGCCGGGCCGGCCGACGCAGACGAGGTTCGGGGCGCGGCGCAGCTGCGGCCCTTCATAGATCTCCTCGGCCAGATGCACCGCTTCCATGACCGGCGCGCCTTCGTAGCTGAGGGTGAGGAGTTCGTCGCGCAGTTCGCGGGCGAGTTTTTGGGCCACGTGCTCGTGGAAGACGCCGCGCGCGAAGCGCTCCTTGATGTTGATATAGATGCGCCCGGGGTCCAGGCCGAAGGCGGCGGTCTGGTGCGGGGCGATGCGCGCGTCCCATTCGTTTTGCGCGCCGGGGCGCGTGAGCAGCAGGCCCTTTTGCGCCAGCCACGCGTTGAGGTCCACTTCGGTCGTGAGTTCCACGAAGCCGTGGTCGGCCAGGGCGATCAGGCGCTTGGGGCCGTCCAGGGCAGCGTAGCGGTCGAGGACGAGGCCGATGACGCGGTCCCAGTCGGCAAGGAGGTCGAGAACCGCGCCGTGGAGCGCATGTTCGGGGTGGGCCACGGCCGGGAAGAAGAAATGGAACAGCCGGTCCGTTTCGGTCAAAACGAGCATGAAGCAGTCGAAGTCGCCGCCGGCCCAGAGCATCTCCAGGGCGGCGCGGCGCGAGGCCAGCGTGCGGCGCAGTTCCCGGGCCAGAAAGTCGAAATCCGCCGCGCCCCGGGAGGTGTCGGCCTCGATGCGGTAGCCGGCGAGGCGCAGGTTGGCGGCGAAGGACGGCGGATACGCGGCGCGGTCGAGGTCCGTTTCGGGGAAGCCGGCGACGATGGCCCCGGCCAGCGGCTTGACGGGCGCGGCGCAGGGCAGGTTGACGATTTTCACGCAGCGTCCGGCTGCGGTCATGCGGTCCATCAGCGTGGGCACGCGGATGCTCGTCGCGTCGATGGGGCCCAGGGCGTAGCTGGCGGGGTCGATGCCGACGAAGCCGAAGACGCCGTGGCGGCCGGGATTGGCGGCGGTCATAAACGAGGTCCAGTTGACCGGCGAGAGCTCGGGCAGTTCGGCCTCGATGCCCGTGGCGTTTTGGGCCAGGAGGCGTTCGAGGTTAGGGAGCCGGCCGGAGGCGGCCAGGGCGCGCGCGAGGGAAAGCGGCAGCCCGTCGAGGCCGAGGACGACGAGGCGTTTTCGGGAGTGCGGCATGGGCGGGCTTGTTAACAGAATCGGCCCGGGAAGGCTACGCGCCCGATTGACACGCGCCCGATTGACGCGCCGGGGTGCGTTGGGGCAAGAGAAGCGTCTGTGTGCCCGAGTGGCGGAATTGGTAGACGCCAGGGACTTAAAATCCCTTGCTCCGGAAGGGGCGTGCCGGTTCGATTCCGGCCTCGGGTACCAAGTATTTCAATGGGTTACTGACTCGGGTGGTAGCCCATTTTTCGTTATCTTGATTTTTTGCTCCAATTTTGCTCCACTCGCTCCAACAAATGCCTTAGGGATTCCCGTCCGGAAAACCCCTTTAACCCAGGGTTGGACCCGGGAGACGAGCATGGAGCCACGGCAAATCAAATGTAAGCGCTCAACCAAAATGAGAAATCGTATCAGGCAAAGTGAGAATGCTTGGCGGCTGCTGATTTCTCATTTTGGTTGATATAGCCGTCTTGGTTTAGGCGGCCTTTTTATCCACTATGACCCGTCCCAAAACCCACCGCAACATGGCAGGCGTGATGCCGTTTCCGAGACACCTAAGTCTGTCCAGCCAATGGGCACCCCCATCATCCACTCGACAAACGACGGGGCCGCGATAAGCCGAAACGGCGGCCTGGGCTCGCGGTCCTTCAAGCCGTAGGCCATTCCAATCAACCGGGCCGTCAGGTTGCCCGTGGATTGCCAGGTTTCCAGGCGGCGGCAGTATTGGCGCACGCGCTCGCCCTCGATGGCCACGGGGGTAGGCAACAAGGATAACCCGCTCACGCAGATGCGGGGCACCAAAGGCTGCCGCTGGGAACACGTCCCATTCCGCATCATACCCGATCTCGGCCAGGTCCCCAAGTACGCGGTCGAGGCCCCGACCGAGGAGCGCTTTGACGTTCTCCACGACCGCGTACCGGGGTCGTAGCTCGCGAAGGATTCGGGCGTATTCGGACCACAGCCCGGATCGCTTCCCCGTGATGCCCCCCCTTTTCCTCCGACGCTGATGTCCTGGCAGGGGAAGCCGCCGATGACGATATCGACCCGTTTGGCGCTTTTGGCATGGACGTCCCTCACATCATGGAAAACAGGGACGCCCGGCCAGCGCCTTTCCAGCACGGCGCGGGCGAATGGATCACACTCACAAAACCAGGCATGAGAAAGACCGATCGCTTCGGCGGCGATGTCGCCCAATCCAGCTCCGCTAAACAAGCTCCCGACATACAACTTGATCTCCTGAAGGGGCCTCGTGGGGCTCTTTTCCGGGGCTCGCGGCCCTCAGGAGATTCATGGTCCCGCAACGCGGGCACTTGATGGAGAGTTCTACGGCCTCTCCCTTGGCCAACAGACGATTACACGATCCGCAGCGAATCTCCCTCATTTCCTACTCTTTACAGGTTGCGCTCGCGCTGCTACGCCCTCGTCACCCTTGGTCCCCCAGGGGAGGGAGCAGCTGGCGCAAGCTGGTGGTCCGATGTTCGCGCATCGGGCCAGTGGGGCGTCTTTCTCACGTCCCGCCTGTTCCGCTTTTTCCTGATATCTCAATTTTATTATTTATTTTGAAATGTTATGCCAGTGCTTCTCCTTGTGTGGTTATTTTTCAGACAATTGCCAATTAATTTCATATGTGTAATCAAAGAGATTAGATTTTTGGACAGAATTTATAACACAAGGGAATAGTTAGCTTTATGGGATCTGACGACATCCTCGTGCTGGTGATGCTGGTTGTTTTCATCGGTGGAATTGCCTGGGTGTCCAGACATTCCAAAAAAACTGCCACAAAAGATGAGTCAAAAGATTAAGTCAATTAATTAGCCTTGTTGGGCTCCAGCATCTCGCAAATCCGATCCAACTCCGCATCCCGCTCGGCGATGAGGCCGCGGGCCACGGCTTCGAGGGTTTCCAGGGCCGCGTCGCTGGCGTCGTCCATGGGGAGGTCGCGGGGCAAGGCCGGCTGGAGCCGGACGTAGCGGCTTCCCAGGAG
>DQED01000380.1 GCA_003525525.1 Desulfovibrio sp. | reverse complement strand
CAGGCAGCGACGTCCGCCGCCGCAGCCCCCTCGCCGAACCCGGCCGCCTGACCGGTCCAGGCCGCAGCCGCGTCCACCCATGGGGTTGCCACGGCTACTCCAGAACCAGGACGCCGGCCGCGTCAAAGACAACGGAAAAGGTGCCGCCGGTCACGCCCATGTCCTGGCCGAAATCGAGCAGGCACAGCAGCGGGTTGCTCAGACCGCCTGCCGTCTTGGCGGCGTAGACGACGGCGTAGCGCGCCGAGATCGTGGCCCCGGCCCAGGACGGATCGACGGCGTCCAGCACCACGGCGTCGCCGGAAACACTCCAGGTCACGCCGGAAAGGACCGCTCCGCCCGCGGCGTAGCCCGCGCCCGAAACCTCGGCCGCGGCCACGTCGGCGAACGTGGCATGGCCGGAATCCGGCACGTAGGCGTGCGTCAGGAGCGCGCATTTGAGCGTGTCGGAACCCAGGACGAACAACCCTTCGCCAAACCCCCGCTTGCAGGATGCATAGATGCGATTGGCCATGAACCCTCCTGTCGTGCGTTGTTGCGTTAGACCTTGTAATTGTAATTGTGGTTGTAGCTCTCGCGGTAGCCGCTGGATTTTGACGTTGTTTCGCTGACCGAGCGCTGGGTGGACTCCGTCGTGCTCGTATTTGTGCGCTGGCCGATGGACTCGCTGTAGCCGATCTGCGCCGAGGCGTTGACGGAACTGAGCGCGCTGGCCGCCATCTGCGCCGAGACCTGCGCGCCGGAGCGGATCTTCTCCGCCTCCAGGCGCAGTTCGCCGAGCGAGTTCTGGAGCAGCATGTCCGCCTCCTTGATCGAGACCTCGGCGGACTTGAGGTAGGCATCCACCCGGGCGGCATGGTCCTTGGAGCGCAGGTCGGCCGCGTCGCGGCGGGCGGCGAGCCCGGCCTCGTAGGCGCGCAGCGAGAGTTCCTTGTCCTTGAGCAGGACTTCGGCTGCGGCCCGGGCCTTGGCCAGGTCGGCCTCGTAACGGCCCACGTCGGCCTTGTAGGCGTCGAGCTTGACCTTGTTCTCCTCGGCGGACACGGCAAGCCGTGTTTCGGCCGCAGCCTTGGCCGCGGCGACGCGCTCGCCGTAGGCGCGCACCTGCTCGGCATAGACCCGCGCCTTGGCCTCCTGACCGGCCATGGCCGCGGCCTGGGCGTTGTAGCGGGCGGTATTGGCGTTGACCGAGGCCACGTAGGCCTGCACCTGCGCCTCGTAGGCGCTGATGCGGTCGCGGCTCACGGCCGCCTTGGCCGCCGCGCCCTCCATGCGGGCCTTGTAGAGAGAGACGAGCGTGGACGCGCCGGAAAGCTCGGCCAGGTACAGATCGGCGGCGCGCTTTTGCGCCTCGCCAGTCAGCCGCGCCCCTTCCAGCCGGACCTTGTAGGTTTCCAGCTCGGACAGGGCGGCGCGGATGCGCGCCTCGAACACGGCGGCGTCGGCCTGGTAGCGGGCGAGCTGGGCGTTGTGCACGGCCACCTCGGCGTGCAGGGCCTCGTAGCCGTATTGCGCCAGGGCCTTGGCCCCGTCGAAGGCGCGGGCGGCCGCCTGGTTGAAGAGTTCTATGCCCTGCGCCTCCAGGGCCAGGGCGTCGGTCACCGCGGCCCGCCCCTGTTGCGCGGCCATGTCCGCCTGCCTGGCCAGAATGTCCAGGTTGCCGGCGGCGACCTTGTCGGCGTGCGCGGCGTAGGCCTGGCGCAGGGCGTCGGCCAGGGGGCCGGACAGGGCGGCCGTGCCCCGGGCGGCGAAGCCGTCGGCAAGCTCGGCGAGACGTGTCGCCAGTTCGTCTTCCAGGCGGTTTTTCGCACGCTCCCACAACCGCGCCTCGAGCTCCGGGCCATACCCGGCCCCGCCCGCGCGCACCTCCCCTTCCAGGCGCGCGGTGAGCGCCTGGCGCAGGGAAGAATCGTAGGCCGCCTCACGCGGCATCACGAAGAGGTTGCCCGGGGCGAGGAGCTCGGGCATGGGCGGCCGCTCGCCTTCGAAGGTCGGAGTGATGGGCCCGGGCAGCTCGGGAATGGCCACGGGATCGAAGACCGGCGGGTCCGGCAGCACGATCGCGGGATCGGCGGGCGTTTCGATCTCGGGCAAAGGCGGCGCGCCGCTCGGCGCCTCGGGCCAGACGAGGTCCGGTGTCTCGGGCAGGATCATCTCCGGCGCAACCACGGCGAAGTCCGGCACGGAAAACCCGTCGAGGCGCGACGCGGCAAACATCGGCGCATCCGGCGCGGCCACGTCTTCGACAGCGACGGCGGCCAGCCTCGGCGCGTCGGGCACGCCGGGGTATTCCGGCGTGTGCGGCAGTTCGGGCAGATCCACGGACGGATAGGTCAGCTTGGCCACGCCGCCCAGGCGCTCCAGGAACGTCAGCGCCGTGTACCAGGCGTCGCTGGCGTAGTTTTGCGCCGTGTCGAACTTGTTGCGGACAATGCCGGCCGCGCCGGTGGAATCGCTCATGACGCCTCCTTGGGGATGGTGATGGCGGTCAGGCCCAAAGCGACGGCCTGGGATGCCTCGTGGTCGTCGGCCACGAACAGGCCGGCCAGGGCCTCGAGTTGCAGCAGATAGGCCTGGGCCGGGGACAGGGCGTAGTGGAAAAAACGCGGCAGGCAGACGTCCATGACCGGGTTCATGCGGTACGCGCCGATGGCCGCCCCGGTCGCGCCGTTGCGCAAGGTCCAGGCGTTGACGCCGCTGGCCTGGTAGGCGCAGGCCGCGTCCATGGCGCAAAGGGGCTGGCGTCCGGCGTAGACGACGGCGTCGGCCGCGTCTGCGGCGGCGACGTAGAGCCGCACGGTTCCGTCCGCCGCGTGGGTCATGACCACGTGGTGCCACACGCCGCGCGCGATCGGATCGCTGACCGCCGGGGCATAGCCGAACTGGCTTTCGAAATGGGACAGCCGCGCGCCGAGAAGCCGGTCGCCGTTGTAGAGAAAGAGCCCCGCCGCCTGCAGGCCGATCACGAAGCCCCAGGGATGGGGATAGGCCGCGCCGCGCCCGTCGCGGTATTTCTCGCCGGCAAGAAGCGGCGCGCCGTCGCAGGCCGTCTCCACACGCTTCGCGCCGAGCAGGGTTTCCGTCTTGGCGGCGTAGTCCGCGTTCCAGGGAGCCCAGGGATAGGTGACCGTAGCCGACCAGTCCGGGTGCAGGTGCGGGGAGCAAAACCCCAGCAGCGGCGAGATGGAGCCCGGACACCCCCAGGCGTAGTCCGCGCCGTCGGCGCTTTGCAGCAGATGGACGCGAAAGGGGTTGCACACGCCGCGCGCGTCGTAGGTGTAGTCGTATTCCAGGGCTTCGCGCAGCCGCACCAGGCAGCTCACGGAAAA
>DQED01000003.1 GCA_003525525.1 Desulfovibrio sp. | reverse complement strand
TTAGCCCGCGGCGCGCGGCACGGGCAGGCGGCGGCTTGGCGCCTCCACCCGGTACGTCTCGCCGATGATCGAACCCAGGGACTCGCCGTAAAAGTCCATGACGAAATAGGGCCAGTCGCCGATCTCGCCGTAATCGAACACGCCGACCACGTTCTCGTGACGCAACCCGCCCAGGCGCGCGGCTTCCTCGCGAAAGGCCCGCACCACGCGCTCGCGGCCCCACAGCCCGAGCGTCAACTCGCTCGGACGCAGGAGCTTCAGGGCGACGATGCGCCCGACGACCGGCACCCGCGCCTTGAACACCGCGCCCATGCCGCCCCGTCCGAGAACGCCGAGCAGCGGATATTTGCCGATGGTACGCATAGAGGAAGACGCCTCCGGCGGCCGGGGGGAAACGTTTTGAAAAAAGTTCTCCCCCGGCCCTCCTTTCAAAAACTTTCAACGGGGTTAGGGGTAGCCGTATTCACAGCAGCCTGTCGGCGTAGCGGCGCGGCAGGCCGCGCGCGACGATCTTGGCGGCCGTGGCCTTCGCGTCGTAGGGCACGGCGCGGATGGTCAGCACGCCGCGGACGTCGTCGTACAGACCGTACTTGGCGCGCGTGTCGCCGTCGCGGGGTTGGCCCACGGAGCCGACGTTGACGATGTGGCGCTCGCCCGCGTCCAGGGGATTGTCGCCGACGCCCAGTTCGTAGCGCAGGACGTCCCGGCCGCGCAGCGCCGCGGCGTCCAGCATGTGGGTGTGCCCCACGAAGGAAACCCGCTCGGCCGTGCGGGCAAACGCGCGGCGCAACGTCACGTCGCCGGCCTCGAACAGGTAGGTGGCGGTGTCGTTTGGCGGCAGGCCGTGGACGAAGCGGCAGCCGTAAAGCGAAAGCGAGGTCGGATAGGCGGCCACGCGGGCGAGGAGTTCCGGCGGCAGCAGCTCGCGCGTGCGCCACAGCGCCTCGCGGGACTGCGGATTGAAAAGCCGTTCGCGCGCCGGGTCGACCACGGCCCATTCGTGGTTGCCGCGCACGCTCGGGATGCCCCGCGCGGCAAGCCGCTTGAGCACCAGGACCGGATCGGGGCCGTAGCCGATGTTGTCGCCAAGGCTCACCGTCGCCGCCGGCGCGGCCGCGTCGATGTCGGCCAAGACGGCGTCCAGGGCTTCGAGGTTGGCGTGGATGTCCGCGACGACGGCAAGGAGCATGGGGGGAGTTTCGCAGCTTCGCCGGGCAAGGGCAAGGCCGTGCGGTCCCGAAAAGAAAGGCGCGGCTCCGGGGCCTATCCACCCGGGGCCGCGCCATGGCGTGAGGGGTCTGGTGCGGGGGTTGCGTGAGGGTTTGCGGGAAATTCTAGTTGAACTGCGTCTCTTGCAGCCACTTCTTGATGGCGTCGTTCGGCGCGTAGACGCCCTTGTTGCCGCCGTTTTCCTCCATGAACGTCCGGGCCAGCTCCTCCGGCAGATCGAAGGAAGCCAACTCCACGCAGTCTTCGGAATTGCGGCGCACGAGCGACAGTTCCGGCCGGCCCGACCACGTGTTGACCACGAAATAGGTGGCGAAATCGTTCTTCGAGGTCACGGGCTTATGCTCGGCATGCCAGGAGTTGTTGCCCCATTCCAGATACAGGGTCACGGCGTCCTCGGGCGTCATGTTCCAGTCGATGACCAGTCCGGACAAATCGATCGGCGTCTGCGTCTGCATGGCAATTCCTCCATCGTGCGGTCGCTGCCGCGGCAGTGGTGCTTGCGTCAATGTAGGACAAATCTAATCCTTTTAGTTTTTTGGTCAAGTGAAAAAGCGAAAAAAATGCTCTTCCTTCCGCAACTTGTGGCAGGAACAAATTTATAAACAATACCGGGATATTAAATGCTGTCGCCGCCGTCATCGCCGCCCCGACGGCGGCGCTGCGCGGCATTCCGGTTCTCCGGCCCCGTCCGGTCCCGCCCCGCGCCAAGCCCTTTCAGGGAATCCTCCGCTGCCCGGCGGTGGCAAACATGCCGCATCCGGCGGCCAGGGAGGTTGACAAAGTAACCGACCGGTGACACATACCCCGTCATGGCAACCGCGAAACCCCAGAGCGCACCCGAACGGCAGCGTGACCGCGAAGCCACCATGCGCCTTTTGATAGACGCGGTGGGCCGCGTCCTGGCGCGCCAGGGCTTCCGCGAGGTCAAGGTCAACGTCGTGGCGCGGGAAGCCGGAATCAACAAGGTTCTGATCTACCGTTATTTCGGCGGTCTGGACGGACTGGTGGCGGCTTTCGCCCACAACGGCGACTTCTGGCCCGACCTCGACGAGCTCACCGGCGGCGACCGCGAGGCGTTCCTGGCCCTTCCCCTTGTCGAGCGGCTGGTGGTCGCCACACGCAACTACATGCGCGGCATCCGCCGGCGTCCCCTGACCCAGGAGATCCTGGCCTGGCGCTTTCTGGAGCACAACGCGCTGACCGAAGCCCTGGATTCCGTACGCCAATCCGTGGGCATGCAGATCATGGCGCTCGTGCGAAGCGGTCTCGCCGTTCCGCCCAACCTGGACATCGCCGCCCTGTACGCCATCCTCGGCGGAACCATCAACCATTTGAGCGTGCGCGAGCGCACGGAGGAAACCTTTGCCGGCCTGCCTCTGGACGACGAGGCCACCTGGGAGCGCCTGGAGGTCATGCTCGCCCGCATCATTCGCAGCGTCCTGGGAAACGAAGACTGATTTTTTTTGCACCATATGTAACCGACTGGTTACATATGGTGCGACAACACTGCCCCACAACACAAACGCTCAAGAGACACAGGAGGCCTTATGCGTCACCTTTCGCAAAACAAAAGCACGTGGATATCCTTGTTGCCCCCGCCGCCTCTGCGGGCGTGGCTTTTCGGCATCAGCCTGCTGGCCGCCGTGACGGTCCTGGCGCTGCTTGGCGAATGCTGCGCCGCGAGCGACCCCGACGAGTTGCATGACGCCACCCCCGGCGCCAGCGCGGGCAAACCCGCCCTCCCCCCGACCGGGAACAGCCCGACCTGCAACATGGAAGCCGAAGGAAACGCCCTGGCTCCGGCGGACATCGACGGCGCGGGCGTGGCCGTTTCCCGCGCCAGCGTCAAGGCCGCCGCCGGCACGGAGCACTTCGCCTGGGACATGGGCTATACCGGCAGCCACTTCGAATTTTCCGACGTCGGCCACCTGCCCTTCGGCGGCCGCATCCCCTTTGAAAACCTGCACCGGTTCGAGCTCGGCCTGACGGTCAGGGGCGGCCTGTGGGGCACCGTGGGGGGATTCGCCACCGTACGGGGCGGGCTCGGCTTCGAGCGCGACCCCGGCGCATCAGGTCTCGACGGAACCGCTCTGGCCGGTCTGGTCGTTCCCCTGGGCAGGAAATGGACCGTGCAATTCGGCGGCGGCGTCACCGGCAGCAAAGTGGAAACCCAGGCCGTGCCCGTGATCGGCTTCAACTATGAAAGCGGCGACCGCTTCGCGGCCAAACTGGGCTTCCCCCACACGGAAATCACCTGGCGCGGCGGGACATGGTGGGGCGTGCGCCTGACCGGCAGCATCGAAGCCGGCTCCTACGGCCTTGCCGACGACAACCCGATCGCCCGGAAGGGGTCCGTGGCCATCCTCGCGCCCCAGACCGGGCTCTGGTTCGATCTGCGCCCCATGGACGGGTTTTCCGCCAGCATCGGCGCGTTGTACGCCCTGCCCGGCACCATGACCTTTTACCGGGAGAGCGGATCGCGCATCAAACGGTTCGACGTCGGAGGCGCGCCGGGCGGAGCCCTGCGCCTGCGCTACGAATTCTGACCCCTGACGCCGGACGGACCTGCGCACGAAAAAAGGGCGCGGCCGGGGGGGGAAAGCCGCGCCCTGCCTTGGGGGAAGGGACTTGATCCGGGAACGCTTTATGGATCAGCCGGCGGCATGGCCCGCGGCCGCCGCCAGGGCGAGCACGGCGAGAATGAGCAGTACGGTGAAAAAGGGTGTGGCGCGCAAGGCGAACCTCCAGGGGGGACGGCATCCCCGTTTGCTGCAAGGGAGGTCGCGGGACGCGAACAGGCGGTTACATGCAGCTGCGGCAGGCGGCCAGGGCCTGCGCGGCGGCGTCCGCCACGCTGGCGGTCGCGAGCGCCCAGCCGTCGTAGCGGTCGAATGCGGCCGTATCCCCGGCCAGGGCGGTGAGCGCATCCAGCAGCGTGCGCGAGGGATCGGGCCTGACGCGAGCCACAGCCAGGCAGGCCAGGCCGCGCGCGGCGGGGTCGCAGTCGCCAAGGGCGGCGACGATCTCGGGCAGGGCCGGGGCGCACAATTCGGGCGCGGCCTCGGCCAGGCGGGCGATGGCCCACCAGGCCCCGCGCCTAAGCGGCGCGTGGTCGATGAAGGTGCAGTCCCCGGGCAGGTCCTGCACGTAGGAAAGGAGAATGCGGTGAAATTCGCGGGCAAGCGGCGGGCACACGGCCAGGGTCTCGCCCATGCATTCGGGGATGCCCCAGGCGATGTTGCCCGACTCCTCGTTGACGCGCCACATGAGGTTGCGCCAGACGTCGCGGGCGTCTTCCAGGCGCGCGTCGGCGATCTCCGCCATGGCCGCGCCGAAGGCCGTGACGGCGCGCCAGCGCACGAGCGAATCCCTGTCGAGCAGCAGCGAAAAAAGCGGTCCCAGGCGCGTCTTGGCCGGCGTGGCGGCCAAGGCGGCCAGGACCGCCTCGCGGTCGTTCCCGCGCAAAACGTCGCGCATCTCCCCGAGCAAGTGCCTGCGTGACGGCATGACGCCCACCCTCCTTCCCTTTCGAGGGGGTCCGGGGGGCATGATGCCCCCCGGCGGGGCCCGGGGCGGGGCCCCGGTTCCTCCCCCCGGCTACTTGGCCAGGGCGGCCTCGATTTCGCGGACCATGTCGGGATGGGGCTCGAAGCCGGTCTCCCGGGCGCGCGCGAGGAGCTCCTTGGCCTTGGCGAAATCGCCCCGCTCCATGGCGACCAGGGCCAGGGTGTTCATGGCCGGGCCGAACTTGGGCTCGACCTCGAGCGCCTTGGTGCTGTGGAATTCCGCAGCCTCGAGCTCGCCCTTCATGAACAGGCAGTTGCCGAGGGTGGCCATGGCCTGCACGTACTTGGGGTCGATCTTGATGGCCCGGCGCAGGGATTTTTCGGCCTTGTCCAGCTCGCCGCGCTGCATGTGCACGAAACCGATGTTGCCGAACGGCACGGCGAACAGGGGCCTGGCGCGGCTGGCCTTCTCGTTCCACTCCAGACAGCCGTCCAGGTCGCCCTTGTTCATGGCCAGGCCGCCGAGCTGCACGTAGGCCTCGGCCAGGCTCGGCGAGCATTCCACGGCCTGGAGGAATTCCGCCTCGGCCTCGATGAGCCGGCCCTTGGCCACGAAGGCCGTGCCCAGGTTGTAGTGGGACACGCCGCAGCCGGGGTTCTGCGACAGGCGCTTTTTCAGTTCGGCGATGAATTCGTCAGGGGTCTGTGCGGTATAGCTCGATTCCATGCATGCTCCTCGCGTGCTTATTTGGTCGGGCCGAGTTCGGCGTCGATGCCTTCCCGGGCCAGCAGTTCCTTGTACCATTTGCAGAAGGCGTACATGCCACGGTGCTTTTCCGAACCGCTCATGACGCCCGCGCACACCTCCCAGGCGCCCTTGCCGAATTCGCTCGAGGCCCCGGGCTGGGTCGCCAGGAATTCCGCGACCAGCTGTTGGCTGGTGCGGCGCGAGGCGTCCTCGCGCATGTCCAGCGGATCGTTGGGCTCCTGGAACGGGTCCCAGGCGTCGTAGCCCATCTTGTCGATGAAGCGCCGGCGGCGGGGTTTGAGCTTTTCGTAGATGGCGCGCTTGAGCTGCGCCAGTTCCTCGGGGGAATGGGCCACGCGGGCCTCCTTATTTGTCGTCGTCGCCGGGAGCGCCGTCCGGGCCGGGCAGCACCCAGGTGGTCTGTCCGCCGGCGCACGAGGCGCAGGCGGAAGAGCCGGCCTGCTCGCCGCAGGAGCCGCACGAAGCGCCCAAGGGCGCAGCCGGCGGCACGGGCGGCGCGGGCGGCAGCTGCACGAGGTCGTCCTCGGTGATGATGCCGAGGTATTCGTCGTCGTAGTCGGTGATCAGCGCCAGGGAGACCGGCACAAGGATGTCGCCCATCAGCGGCTGCTTGGTCGGCAGCGCGGCCACGACTTCCTGGGAAAGCTCCATGAGCCGGTCCTGGAGCTTTTCGATCTTGACCGTGGGATAGCGCCCGCCCGGCTCGAAGCCGGCCTTGCCGCAGATGTGGGTTTCGCCGCCGACTTCCTGGGGCACGCCGTAGAGACGGCAGGTCACGGGCCGGGAGGCATAGAGCACGCAGCGGTCGTCGTCGCCGAGCAGGGGGCAGCGGATGCGCTCGCGGGCGATGTCGGCCAGGATCTCGGCCGTGGACACGCCGTTCTGGCTGGCGCGAAAGGCCTTGCGCTTGAGCTTGTAGTGCTCGCGGTCGGCCGTGTTGGCCCGCTCCAGGATGGCGTCGCGCGCCGCGCCCGGGGGATAGGCCTCGTTGAACCGGTGGTTGAGGTACAGGGCCTCGATGAAGGTCAGGTCGAACAGGGCGTGGCAGCAGTCGCTGCAACCCTGGCCGCAGGTCACCATGCCCGGGCAGGCGGCGGCGACCTTGGCGAAGACGGCGTCGGCCTCGGCGGCGATGGCTTCGTAGCGGGCGAAAGCGGGGGAAAAATCCAGGGGCATCGAAGGACTCCGCGACCGGCTCCGTCCGCCCCCCCATGACGCGGCCCCGCGCAGGGTCAAGCGGCCCGGGCCGGAGACGGCAGCGGGAGCGGACGGCGACCGCCCGCTCCCGCTGCCGGTTAATATTTTGGAATATCTACTCTTCTTCGACGACGATGGCGTCCTGGTCGCAGACCTCGACACAGGATTCGCAGCCCAGGCATTCCTCCATGTTCACGGCCACGGCCTTGCCGTCGCGCAACGCATAGACTTCCACCGGGCACACATCCACACATTCGCCGTCGCCGATGCACTTCTGCGCGTCGACGATCACTTTGTATCCCATAGCGAACCTCCGCACGTCGCCTGTCGGAAGCCTTTTGCCGCATCCCCCTGGAATAGCAGAACAAAACGGAAACACACCTCCGAAGGCATACGCAGGCTTAGCTCCGGCGTGACGGCGTGTCAAGGGAGGGGCTTCGCAACGGGGGAAAGCGGGCGCCTTGCCGGCCGGGTGATGCCCGGCCGGCCGCGTCGGGCAGGCGAATATGCATTTTTTTTTCTCCCCCGCACGGGTCGCGTAGCGGCATGTAACCTGGCAGCCACGGCTTCGTCGCGCTATCCCCTTTGAAAAAAAGAAGAAAAAAAGCATTTTTTGAGCTAAAGTTCCTGGAGCGATTTGCCGAAGAGGAGGATGTAGCCGAAGTTTAACCTTTTACGCAGGGATGCCTGAAAGCCAGGGACGGCCATGGGCAAGCTGACCTATCTACGCCCGCGTCGCGGAGACATTCGGCCGGTTCTGCTGTTGCTCACCTCGCACAGACTCGACTGCTTCCTCATCTGCATACGCTGCCTGGAACGGTTCACGGACTTTTCGCGCCTCAAGCACGTGTACGTGATCGCCAACGCCGTGAGCCCCGAGCATGCGGCCGTGGCCAAGCACTTCGTGGCCCGCCACGAAAACGCCACACTGGTCGAACGCGGGCCGCGCGGGCTCGTGCCGGCCGTGCACGCCGCGCAAAACGAGATCCTCGCCGCGCACATCGAGGATGTGGTCATCAAGATCGACGAGGACCTCTTCGTCACGCCCCACTGGTTCGAACACCTGGTGGACGGCTACCTCGACCACGCCGACCGCCCCGACGTGCCGCTGGTCATGCCGCTCGTGCCCATAAGCCCGCCCGGCCGCCATGTGCTCAACCGCTTCCTGCGCGTGGCCTACCCCTCGGAGCGCCAGATGTATTCCGGCCCGCCCATCGAGGAGAACTGGGTCTACCACCGCTGGATGTGGGAAAAGCTCCTGTACGAGAACCTGGCCGAGGTCTACCTGCGCGAAGCGCCGCCCAAGTACGGCTACGTGGGCTACCTGACCATCAATTGCGTCATCTTCGACGGCCGCATCATGCGCCGGGTGCTGCCCTTCCCCACCGCGCCCACGGCCGGCCAGCCCACCACCGACGAAAAGGCCTTCAACCAGGCCCTGGTCACGGGCAAGATGAAGGTGGCGGTGCTCGGCAGAAGCCTCGCCCACCACTACAGCTTTTCCAAGTGCGAGGACTACCTGCGCTCCCACGTGCCCCTGGAGGAAGTCTGGCGCTACATGCAGGACTTCACGGGCACGGCCGCCAAGCGCAATTGCCCCGCCCCGGCCGGGAACGGCGAACTGCGCCTGCTGCGGACAGGAGGCTAGTGTTGCGACCCTTAAAAAATACGTCAGTATTTTTTAAAAAAATAGTTAGTTAAGCGTGTTGCTCTCAAAAAAATATCTACTTTTTCCGAGGACTCGACACGAGGGAGCCCCGCGCGAGTCGGGGCTCCCTGGCGTCGCCGGGCCGGCGGATGGCCGCCGCGCCCGGCTTTTTTTGCGCCTGCCTCCCGCCGGTTCAGTCCACGCCCATGCGGGCGTAGTAGCCGCGGCCGCCGCGCTCGATCATGACGAGCACCGTGCGGTGCATGCGGCTGAGGTAGACGGCCCGGGTGAAGTCCTTTTGTCCCTTGAGCTTTTCGCCGCCGATCTGGACGAGCACGTCCCCGGGCCTGATCCCGAGCCGCGCCGCCGGCGAACCCGGCGTCACCCCGGCCACGGTCGCCGCGTCCCGTGAAAAGGCCACGCTGATGCCCCAGCGCTTCCCGGCCACCTCCGCCGCTTCCTTGTCGGCAAAGGCCGTGGGCACGGCCGTGACTTGCAGGTCCTCCCGGCCGCGGCGCAGGCGCAGCGTCAGGGGCTCGCCCACGGGCGAGGTGCGCAGCACGCCCAGGTACTGATCCTTGTCGTCGAGGTCGGTATTGCCGACGCCGAGCACGAGGTCTCCCGGCCGCAGCCCGGCCTTGGCCGCGGCGGAACCCGCCTCCACTTCGGTCACAAGCACGCCGCGCGGCCGGTCCAGATGGAAGTAGCGCGCCGTGCGGGCGTCCACGTCCTGGCCGGAAAGCCCGAGCCAGGCCGGGGTCACGCCGCCGCCGGAAACGATCTGCGCCACCACGCGCCGCGCCTTGTCGATGGGGATGGCGAAGCCGATGCCCTGCGCCTGGGCCTGGATGGCCATGTTGATGCCGATGACCTCGCCGGCGAGGTTGACCAGCGGCCCGCCGCTGTTGCCGGGGTTGATGGCCGCATCCGTCTGGATGAGGCCGGCGTAGGCCCCGCCTTCGTGCTTGAGCGAGCGGCCCACGGCGGAAACGACGCCCGTGGTCACGGTGTTGGTGTAGCCGAAGGGGTTGCCGATGGCGATGGCCGTCTCGCCGATCATGATGTCGGCGGAATCGCCCATGGCCGCCTGGGGCAGGGGTTTGCCGCCGGTGTCCAGGCGCAGCACGGCCACGTCGAAGTCCGGGTCCGAGCCGACCAGGGTCGCGGGCAGTTCGCGGCCGTCGAGGAGCCGCGCCGTGATGGACGCGCCGCCGGCGATGACGTGGGCGTTGGTGAGCACGAGCCCCTTGGTCCCGTCGATGATGACCCCGGAGCCCAGGCTTTCCTGGGTTTCGCGCTGGGGCGCGGCCGGTCCCGGGGCGAATCCCGGGCCGAAGAACTGACGGAAGAATTCGTCGTCGAAAAACGGCCCCCGCCCGGCGCGCCGCTCCACGGTGCGGGCCGAGGTGATGTTGACCACGGCCGGAGCCACGGCGCGCACGGCCGTGACCACGGGGGTCATGCGGACCTCGCGCCCGGCGGCGGCGAAAACGGAAAGCGGCGTGCAGCAAAGCAGCAGCCAGCACAAGGCCCATGGGCCGAGACGTCCCATGTCGCGCCTCCTCATAGGGAAGAAGTGTAGGGAAAGCGGGCGGCGCCCGTCAGCTGATGGGAATGCGGCGGCGCAGGCGTTCCGGGCCGAGCTTGGGCACGACCACCACGAGCAGGCCGTCCTTCATCACCGCCGTGATCTCGGCGCGCGAGACGCCCTTGGGCAGGTCGAAGCGCCTGGCGAACGGGCCGTGGGAACGCTCCACGGCCTGGTACACCCCGCCCGGCTCGCGGACGAAGCGGCGCAGGCCCGAAACCACGAGCGCGCGTCCCCGGGCCTCGATATGCACGTCCTCCCGGGCCACGCCCGGCAGTTCCAGGGTGAGGCGGAAAGCCTCCGCCGTCTCCAGCACGTCCGCCACGGGTTGCCAGGCGTAGCCGGCGTCGTGGGCGAGCCCGCCCTCGGCGACCAGATGTTCCGCCTCCTGGGCCAGCTCCGACAACGCCAGCCACGGCGTCCAATGCAGTTTGGCCATGCGCGGCTCCTTGGCGCGAAAGTAGCGCCTACTCCTTGACCGAACGTTTGCCGGCGTCCCAGTCCGCGGCCGGGACGGCCTCTTCCACGAGCATGATGGGGATGTCGTCGCGCACGGGATAGACCACGCCGCAGGCCGGGCAGGCGAGCCCTTCGCCCGCGGCGGGTTTGCTCAGTTCGCCCTTGCATTTGGGACAGGCCAGGATGGCGAGCAGATCGGGATGTATGGTCACGAACGTCTCCTTGGTTGCGTCACTTTGGGCATGTGATAGCCAAATCGCGGTCGGCGCGCAAGAAAGGCCCGCACGGGGATTCGACAAGCCGCGCCCGTCGCGCTAGGCTTGCGCCATGTCGCTTATCGACCTGCACACGCATTCCACGGCGTCCGACGGCAGCCTGTCCCCGGGCGAACTCGTGGACATGGCCGCGAAAAAAGGCCTCGCCGCACTGGCGCTCACCGACCACGACACCCTGGACGGCCTGCCCGAGGCCCGCGCCGCCGGGAAGGCCCGCAACATCGACGTCATCGCCGGGGTGGAGCTTTCCGTGGCCGACGGCGAGCGCAGCGTGCATCTGCTGGGGCTTTTCCTGCCCGAGCGCCCCGGCCCCCTGGCCGAAGCCCTGGCCTACCTGCGCGAACGCCGCCACAACCGCAACCGGCTGATCCTCGACAAGCTGCGCGCCCTGGGCGTGCCCCTCGAATATAAGGCCGTCACCGCCCTTGCCAAGGGGGCGGTGGGACGGCCGCACATCGCCCAGGCCATGCTGGCCATGGGCGCGGTCACGAGCTTCAAGGAGGCGTTTGCCCGCTACCTCGGCGCGCACGGCCGGGCCTACGTGCCCAAGGACAAGCTGACGCTCGAGCGGGCCGTGGCGCTCATTCACGACGAGGGGGGCCTGGCCGCCCTGGCCCATCCCTACATGCTGGGCCTGGCCGGCGCGGCGCTGGCCGAAATCGTCGGCCGCTACCGCGACGCGGGCCTCGACGCCATCGAGGCGCTCTATACCGAACATTCCCAGGCGCAGACCCTGGAATACCTGGCGCTCTCCAGACGTTTCGGCCTCGCCGTCACGGGCGGCTCGGACTACCACGGCGCGGCCAAGCCGGACGTGGAGCTCGGCCGGGGGCGCGGCAACCTGCGCGTGGACATTTCGGTGCTCGACGTGCTGCGCGCGCGGCTGGCGCGCCGGGCCGCCGGAGCGGCTTGCGGCGAAGAAAAAGCGCTTGACTCCGAAGCCCCGTCGGAGTAGATGACGCCTCTTCCCTATCGGAGGTCATATCCATGTACGCAATCGTTTTGGCTGGCGGCAAGCAATACAAGGTCCAGGAAGGGGCCACCATCACCGTGGACCTTCTCTCCGCCGAGGCCGGCTCGGAATACGTGCTCGACAAGGTGCTGCTCGTCGGCGGCTCCGAGGTCAAGGTCGGCGCGCCCTACGTCTCCGGCGCGACCGTGGCCTGCGAAGTGGCCGGCCACGTCAAGGGCAAGAAGATCGTGGTCTTCCACAAGCGCCGGCGGCAGGATTCGCACAAGAAGCAGGGCCATCGCCAGAGCTACACCCAGCTTAAGGTCAAGTCCATCCAGGCCTAGCAAGATTTCGAAGGAGTCCCGACATGGCACATAAGAAAGCGGGCGGCAGTTCCAGAAACGGCCGCGACAGCGCCGGGCAGCGGCGCGGGGTCAAGCGCTTCGGCGGGCAGCAGGTCCTGGCCGGCAACATCCTCGTGCGCCAGCTCGGCACCAAGTTCCACCCCGGCGAGGGCGTGGGCATGGGCCGCGACTACACGCTGTTCGCCCTGATCGACGGTGTGGTCAAGTTCGAGAAGTACATGCGCAACAAGAAGGTCAAGACCCGCATCCTGGTCCTTCCCGCGCCTTCCGACACCACCCAGTAGTTTTTGCCGGGCGCCGTGCCCGCACGGTCCCGGACACGAAGCCGCACCCGGGCGAAGGGAGTCCTCCCTTCGCCCTTTTCGCGTCTCGTGCTCGCAACCTTCCCCCCGCTTCCTGTTGCCCTTTGTCCCGTGGATGCGTAACTAACGCAAAACACGCCCGTCTCCCTAAACCGGCCGGCTTTCCGGCCGATAGGCACAGGGCGGAGGAGCCATGGCGGAACAGGGGCACAAGGCCAACATCATCATCAAGCGCGTGAAGAAGGTCGCCGGCGGCGCCCACGGCGGTTCGTGGAAGGTCGCCTACGCCGACCTCGTCACGGCCATGATGGCCTTTTTCCTGCTCATGTGGCTGCTCAACATGACACCCCAGGAGAAAAAGGAACAGCTCGCCGCCTACTTCAACGACTTCAGCCTGTTCCAGAACCCCGGCCCCTCGGCGCAGCTTCTCGACAGCGGCGGCCTGGGGCCGCCCGGAGCCATCGTCGGCAGCCAGGACGAACGGCCCGACGTGGCCATCGA
>DQED01000442.1:8761-15956 GCA_003525525.1 Desulfovibrio sp. | reverse complement strand
ATCGGCACCATGAAGTGCCTGGGGGCCCTCGACCGCTTCGTGCTGCGTCTATTCCTGCTGGAGGCCGGCATGCAGGGTCTGGCCGGATCGTTCGTCGGCGCGCTGTGCGGCATGGCCGGGGCCGTGCTCGTCGGGCTCGTGCGCTACGGCGGGGCGGCCGTTTCCGGCCTGACCTTCGCCGGCATGGGGCGGGTGCTCCTCGTTTCCATGGCCGTCGGCGCGGGCCTCAGCCTGCTCGGCGTGGTCTATCCGGCCGTGGTGGCCGCCAGGATGCGGCCCGTGGAAGCCATGCGGGCCCAGGAATGACGCGCGGCCGGGGCTGACCGGAGAAAACGCGTCGAGAAGGGAAGGGGGAGCGCGGCAGATGGCCGAGGCGCACAATATCGTCCGGGTGGCCGGGGTGGCCAAGACCTTCACCATGGGGGCGCAGGTGGTCACGGCCCTGCGCGGGGTGGACCTGACCATCAAGGTCGGCGAATACCTGTCCATCATGGGGCCGTCCGGTTCGGGAAAGTCCACGCTTTTCAACATGATCGGCGGGCTCGACAAGCCCAGTTCCGGCAAGGTCTTCATCGACGAGGTGGATATCGCCCAGCTCGACGCCTACGAGCTCGCCTGGCTGCGCAACCGCAAGATCGGCTACATCTTCCAGACCTTCAACCTGATCCAGGTCATGACGGCGCTCGAAAACGTCACCTTGCCCATGACCTTTGCCGGCACGCCCCAGGACGAGGCCACGGAAAAGGGCCTGGAGCTCCTGGGTCTGGTCGGCCTGCGCGAGCGCCACGCCCACAAGCCGCAGGAACTCTCCGGCGGCCAGCAGCAGCGCGTGGCCATCGCCCGCTCCCTGGCCAACACCCCGGCCATCATTCTGGCCGACGAGCCCACCGGCAACCTCGACCTGACCACGGGCGAGGAAATCATCGCGCTGCTCAAGCACTTAAGCAGCGAACGCGGCGTCACGGTCATCTCCGCCACCCACGACTACAAGATGCTCAACGTCTCCGACCGCGTGGTCTGGATTCGCGACGGCCGCATCGACAAGATCGAGGAGCGCGACCAGCTGAACATCTCCGTCGGCACCATCGGGACCAGGGAGGACTGAGGCCGGATGGCGCGCCGACTGCCGTTTCCCGCCCCCCTGTCGCGCACCGTCGCGTTTCGCGCGGCGCTGTGCGCGCTCCTGGCCGCCTGTCTGGCCCTGTTGCCGGCCGGAGCCTTGGCCAAGCGGGCGAAAAAGGACGCCGCCGATCCGCGCGCGGCCGCCCTGGCCGCCTCCTGGGCCGCCGCCCCCGATGCCGGGGGGGGGCTTGAGCGGGCGGTCATCGACGGCTTGGCCGGGCTTGGCTCGCGGGTGACGGGGAGTGCTGGCTGCGCCGTCGCCGCCGAGGCCGTGGAAGTGTTTTTCAAGGGCCTTGGCGCGGGCGAGGTCGGCCGGCTCGACTACGTGGCCCCGGTCATGGACCACGCCCCGGCGACCCTTGCCGCCTCCGGCGGCGGCAAGGCCGCCCTTTCGCCATTGGCGCTCAATGCGCTCACCCCCGGGGCCGTGCCGCCGGAGGGGCTTTCCGGCCCCGTGGTCTGGGCCGGGGCAGGGGAGTACGGCGACTTCAACGGCAAATCCCCGGACGGGGCCATCGTGCTCATGGACCTGCGTTCGGGACGGGGCTGGCAGGCCGCGGCCCAGCTCGGGGCCAAGGCCCTCGTCTACGTTGCCGACGACGCCTCGGGCGAAGCTGCCGACGCCGGGCTTTTCCGGGACAAGTTCGAGCTCACTCCCGTGCGCTTTCCCCGCTTCCTGCTCTCGGCGGGCGCGGTGCGGGAGCTTTTCGGCGACTACGCCGCGCTTTCCGGCGACCCGGCCGGCCCCGTGGCCACGGTCGCCGCCAGGGCGGCCTGGAAGCCTGCCGTGGCCGCCGACGTCTACCTCCTTTTCCCGGGAACCGATCCCGACCGGGCCGGCGAACTGCTCGTGGTCGAAGCGCCCTTCGACGCCGCGGCCTTTGCCCCGGGCAATGCGCCCGGCGCGGACGAGGCTGCTTCCATCGCCGCGTTGCTGCGCCTTGGCCGCGAATTCGCCGCGCATCCCCCGGCCCGGCCGACCCTGCTTTTGGCCTCCTCCGGCCATGCCCAGGCCCTGGCCGGCCTGCGCGAATTCTACGCCGCCCTGCGCGACAAGGGCAAAGACCTGCGCACCCGCTCCCGTCAGGCCCGCGACGACGTCCGGGCCCTCGACGAGGTGCTGGAAGGGCTGGCGAAGCTGGAGGAGGGCGGGAAGGCCGCCGCCCCGGCGCTGCTCGCCCGGCCCGACGTGCGCCGGGCCATGACCGAGACCCTCAAGGACGCGGTGGACGCCGTCACCACGCGCCTGATGGAGTTGCGCCTGGCCCCGGGCGCGAAGGATCAGCCGGCCATCGACGCTTTGGCCGAACGCCGGGCGCTTCTGCGTCGGCTCATGTGGCGCGAGGATTTCACTTTGGCCAAGCCGGACGAGGCCGCCGCGCTCCTGGCCCTCGTGCCCGAGGCCCGGGAGCGGCTCACGCGCGCGCAGGCTTCCGCCGAAATCGAGCGGCGCTGCGTGGAAAGCGCCCGCGACCTGCGCAAGCGCGTGGGCGAGCGGGACATCGTCGCCCAGGCGTCGCTCTACCTTTCCAGCCACGGTCAGGGCGTGGGCGCGTTCGCCCGGGGATTTACCTTCGACATCAAGCCCGACGTCAACCCGGTCCAGGCCTACGGCCGCATCAACCGCTCCCTGGCCGCCGCGGCCCAGGCCGCGATCCGAAGCCGGGGCCTGCCCGCGGACTACTACCAGGACGGCATGCGCGACGACCGCAGCCGCCCCTGGCAGGGCCTGCTGCCCGACCGGCCAAAGCTCGGCGGCGAGATCGGCAACATCGCGGGCGTGCTCGGCGTCACGCTTGCGACCGTGGCCGACGCGCGCCTTGCCTGGGGCACGCCCGGTGACGTGCCCGCGTCCGTCGATTTCGACGCGCTCACGAGGCAGTCCCGCTTCGTCGCGGACGTCGTTGCGGCCATGGCCGCCCCGGACTTCGAAGTGGGCGAGAAACGGCCGCGCAACGTCTTTTCCTCCCTGACCGGCCGCGTCAACTTTATCCGCCAGGGCGAGCTTTTCCCCGAGCGGCCCGCGCCCGGCACGGTCCTTTGCGTCTATCAGGGCAAGACGCGCTTCTACGCCGTGACCGACGCCAAGGGCATCTTCCGGGTAAACGGCCTGGCCAACAAGAAATACGTCCTGGACAAGGCCGTCATCGAGGGCTTCCGCTTCGACCCGGACACCGGCGAGGCCGTGTGGGCCGTGGATAAGAAGCAGACCGGCAAGGAGGCCTACCGGGTCAAGATGAACCGCAACGCCATGGAAACCGACCTCGTCATGTTCGGTTGCCGGCAGAGCACGCTTTTTGCCGCCTTCGACCCGCGCACGTTCCGTTATTTCACGCGCATCGAACTCCTCGACGCCCGGCGCGAGGCCCCGCCGCTGCGTTCCTGGTTCAGCCGCCTGGACACCCTCGATTCCACGCTGCTTTCGATCTTCCTCGAGCCCGGCACGCCCTACAAGTGCATTCTCTCCGACACCGTGCTCGCGCGAAAGCTCATCCTGCTCCATTCCAGTCCCGAGCACCCCACGGGCACGGGCTACCTCGTGGACGCCTGGCCCGTCCTGCCCGTGACCGAACTGCTCGGGGCCAGGGACATGTGGGAGCTCGTGGGGCCGCGCGTGCAGAACCTCGAAAATCACGGCATCGTGAACGAACGCATCCGTGACCTGGAAAAGCGGGGCCGCGATCTCTACGCCAAGGCCCTGGCCGACGCCGGGGCCAAGCGCTTCGACGCCATGATCGCCGCCGCCCGCTCCAGCTGGGCGCTGGCCGTCCGCGTCTACAACGACGTGGAAAAGACCCAGCGCGACGTGCTGCTCGGCGTGCTGTTCTACATCGCGCTTTTCATTCCCTTCGCCTACTGCGTCGAGCGCGTGGTCTTCAACTTCGCCGACATCCACAAGCGCATCGTCGCCTTTCTCGCGGTCCTCGCCGCGGTCATCGCCGTGGTCTACCAGGTCCACCCGGCCTTCCAGCTGACCTACAGCCCGCTCGTGGTCATATTGGCCTTTTTCATCCTCGGGCTTTCGGTCATGGTGGCGCTGATCATCTTTTTGCGCTTCGAGCGCGAGATGACCGCGCTGCAGCGCCGCGCCTCCCATGCCAAGTCCTCGGACATCGGCGGCTTGCGCGCGTTCGCCGCGGCCTTCGTCATCGGCGTCAGCAACCTGCGCCGGCGCAAGGTGCGCACGGCGCTGACCTGCCTCACCCTCGTCATCCTCACCTTCACCATCATGAGCTTCACGAGCGTCAAGTCCACCCGCGACGAGGGGGCCTCGCGCTTCGCCGACGCCGCGCCCTACCGGGGCGTGCTGCTCAAAAACGCCGGCTGGCGTTCGCTGCCGCCCGAGGCCTTGTCCGTGGTGCGCGACGCCTATGCCCGGGGCCAGGTGGTCGCGCCGCTTGCCTGGCTGGAGCTGCCGGAAAAGACCCTGACCCCGTCCACGGTCATCCATGCGGGCGCCCGCAGCGAGACCGTGCAGAGCTTTCTCGGGCTTTCCGACCAGGAAGCGGACATCGGCCGCATGCGCGGCCTGCTCGTCGCCGGGCGCTGGTTTTCCCCGGACGACCGCGACGCCGTGCTTTTGCCCGCGCCCATGGCCGAACGCCTGGGCGTCGCCCCGGGCGGCACGGTCACGCTCTTCGGCCGGCCCTTCACCGTGGCCGGCATCCTGCGCAAGAACGCCCTGGACGAGCGCGTGGACCTCGACGGCGAGTCCGTCACCCCGGTGGTCTATCCCTCCGAGGCCGCGGCCGAGACGTCCGAGGCCGAAAAAGAGGCCGTGGAGTCCGGCGAGGACGTCAAAACCATGCAGGCCCGCTACCAGCACCTCGACGACGACCTGACCGTGGTCGTGCCCTACGACACGCTCATGGGCCTTGGCGGACAGCTCAAGTCCATCGTCGTGGCTCCACCCGCCGACGCCCTGGTCATGGGCAAGGCCACGACCGAAGGCGGCGGGGAGCTTGCGGCGCGGCTGGCCGACCGCTTCGGCCTGGCGGTCTTTTCCGGCCAGGACGACGGCGTCTTCGTCTACCATGCCGGCGACGCCCTGGGCTACGCCGGGGTGCCCAACATCCTCGTGCCGCTGGTCATTTCCGTGCTCATCGTGCTCAACACCATGATCGGCGCGGTGTTCGAACGCAAACGCGAGATCGGGGTCTACACCGCCGTGGGCCTGGCCCCTTCCCACGTCTCCTTCCTCTTCATCGCCGAGGCGCTGGCCTTCGCCGTCATCAGCGTGGTGTTCGGCTATCTGCTCGCCCAGGTCGCGGCGGGACTCTTATCCGGCACGCCTCTGTGGGCCGGCATGACCGCCAACTACTCCTCCATGGCCGGCGTCGCGGCCATGGGGCTCGTCATCGCCGTGGTGCTCCTGTCCGTCATCTACCCCTCGCGCATGGCCGGCAAGATCGCCATCCCGGATGTCAACCGCTCCTGGAGCATGCCCGAGCCCGTGGCCGGCGCGATACGCACCCGCCTGCCGTTTCTCGTACGCGTGCGCGAGCAGGAATGCGCCGGCGGCTTTCTTTTCGACTACTACGGCACCCACCAGGACATCTCCCACGGCCTTTTCGCCACGGGCGACGTGGATTACGCCTTCGAATGCCCCTGGGATCTGCCCGGGGCCGAACCGCACCCCAAGGAGCGGTTTCCGGAATTTTGCGACCTGCGGGCCTGCATGCGCATTTCCGCCACGGTCTGGCTGGCCCCCTTCGATTTCGGCATCAAGCAGGCCATCGCCATCAGCTTCATTCCGTCGCAGGACACGCCCGGCTATATGGAAATCGAGGTGGAACTGTCGCGTCAGGCCGGCGAAGCCGGCATGTGGAAGCGGCTCAACAAGGGCTTCGTCAACGACCTGCGCAAGCAGCTGCTCGTCTGGCGCTCCCTGGAGGAGGCCGTGCGCGTGGCGTATGAGGACAAGGTGGTAAGCGACTTCAGCGCACGCATGCGCGGCGGCGGGGAGGGCGGCGACGCCCCGGCCGGAGGCGCGGCATGACGGCTCCGGGCCGCATCCGCAAGCGCGCCGTGCTCCTGGGCATCGCGCTCGGGCTCGCGATTTGCGCCGTCACGCCGCTGAATAACCTCTACTACGGGGCCACGCCGCTCGGCGGCGGGCATTTTCCCCTGGCGCCCTTTTGCATCCTGGTCCTGCTCACGCTTTTGGCCGCAGGGATCGGGCGGCTCGTGCGCGGCCGGGCGGTGCTTACCGGCACGGACCTCATGGTCTGCTGGATGCTCATGGTCGTGGTTTCGGGCGTGGCGCACACCGGGCTTGCGCGCACCTTTTTCATAACCCTCACCGCGCCGCAGCATTTCGCCAGCGAAGGCAACCAGTGGCGACACATCCTGGGGCCGCTTTTGCCCATGGGCTGGTATCCCGGCGACGCCGATGCCGTGGAGACGCTCTACAACGGCCTTGCCGGCGGCTATACCATGTCCTGGGGCCAGGTGCTCGCCGCCATCCCCTGGAAGGCCTGGACCGGGCCTCTGGCCGCCTGGGGCGTGTTCGTGGGCCTGTGCTTTTTCGTGATGCTTTCGCTCACGAACCTCTTCGCCAGGCAGTGGGTGTCCAACGAACGCATGAACTTCCCTCTGCTGCGCCTGCCCGAGGCCATGACCGGGGCCATGGACGCCGGCGGACTGGCCGGCTTTTTCACCGACCGCTTCCTGCTCTGCGGGGCGCTCGTCAGCATTTGCCTGCATACGATCAACGGCATCGGCTTTTACGACCCGTCCGTGCCGCAGCTCCCGACGCTCATCCTCGCCGGGCCGTATTTTCCCAAGACCGGGCTTTTTTCCGGCTTCACCAAGCTCAAGATCTACTTCTACCCGGCGTTCATCGGCTTCGCCTTCCTCACCGCGCGCCAGATTTCCCTGAGCTTCTGGGTGTTTTTTCTGCTCGGCGGCTTTTTCTACGGCGTCCTCGACATCCTGGGCCAGCAGGTGCCGGCCTCGGCGCTCGGCGTCACCTTCGGCCCGACCCTGGCCCTGCCCGAGGAAACGCAGATGATCGGCGCCTACGGCGTCTTTTTCCTCTTCATCCTGTGGCTGGCCCGCCACCATCTGCTGG
>DQED01000442.1:8588-8730 GCA_003525525.1 Desulfovibrio sp. | reverse complement strand
ACGAGGCCGAGTGGGTGGGCGCGTCGGCCTCGCTGTGGTGCCTGCTCCTTGGCGGCGGGGCGCTCGTGGCCTGGAGCGTGGCCTTCGGCATGCCGCTTTTCCAGGCGATGCTGCTGCTCGGCGCGTTTTTCATGGTCATGCT
>DQED01000442.1:632-8569 GCA_003525525.1 Desulfovibrio sp. | reverse complement strand
GTGGCCAGCCGCATCATCTGCCAGGGCGGCATCGCCTATTTCACGCTGACCGCCGCGCCGACCGACGGCCTGCTCGCGTTTTTCGGCACGGGGCTACTGAGCCGCACGGCGCTGCTCATGGCCGCGGTCATGCAGAAGATGCTCTTCGTGGATTTGCGGGAATCGCTTCTGCCGTCGCTGTTCCACGCCGCCAAGGTGGGGGAGGGCAGGCGGCCCAAGGCGCTGTACCTGGCCGGCATCGTCGTCGCCCTGGCCCTGGCCGTGTGCGTGTCCTTCGCCGCCGTGCTGGCCGTTTGCCACAAGTACGGCCTGCGCGACTTGCAGGTGGACTGGGAGACGCAGACCGTGACCACGGTCTACGAAAACGTGCAGCGCCTGCTCGAGGCCCCGGCCGGCTCCAACAACACCGTGATCGGCTTCACGCTCCTTGGCGCGGCGGTCATGTTCGCGCTTGTGGTCGCCTACCAGCGCTTCTACTGGTGGCCGATCCATCCCCTCGGCTATCTGACCATGTATTCCTCGGCCATGCGCATCCTGTGGTTTTCCTTTTTTCTCGGCTGGCTGTGCAATCATCTGACCTTGCGCTACGGCGGCATCGTCCTGCTCAAGCGGGTGCGGCTGCTTTTTATCGGCTTGATACTGGGTGATTTCCTCATGGGCGGAATCTTTGCGGTGATCGGGCTGTGGACGGGGCAGAGCTACCTCGTTTTGCCGAACTAGGACTTGCCGATGTACGACGACAAGGAACTTGCCGAATACCGGGACCTGCTCCCCGCGCCGAAACATTTCGAGGAGGGCTTCGACTGGAAGACCATCGTCGGCGCGGTCTTTATCGGCTTCCTCATGATGCCGGGCAGCATGTACCTGCAACTGGTCATCGGCACCGGCATCGGCCCGGCCGCGCGCTGGGTCACCATCATCCTCTTTGCCGAGATCGCCAAGCGCGCCTACACCGAACTCAAGCAGCAGGAAATCTTCCTGCTTTATTACATGGCCGGCGCGGCCATGGCCTCGCCGTTCCACGGACTGCTCTGGAACCAGTACCTCGTGCAGTCCGACGCGGCCAAGATGCTGGGCTTAACCGACCTCATCCCGACCTGGGTCGCGCCGGGGCCGGATTCCGAGTCCCTGGTCGCGCGCACGTTTTTCCATCGTGACTGGCTCGTCCCGATCCTGCTCCTCGTCGGCTCCCAGATCGTGCAGCGCATCGACCACTTCGGCCTGGGCTACGCGCTCTACCGCATCACCTCCGACGTGGAGAAGCTGCCCTTTCCCATGGCCCCGGTCGGCGCGCTCGGCACCATGGCCCTGGCCGAATCCACCGAGGACCGCAAGACCGGCTGGAAATGGCGCGTCTTTTCCATAGGCGGCATGATCGGGCTGGTCTTCGGTGCGGTCTACGTGCTCTTTCCCGTGGTCTCGGGCCTGGTCTTTACCGAACCCGTGCGCCTGATCCCCATCCCCTGGGCCGATTTCACACGCAACACCGAAGGCTGGCTGCCGGCCGTGGCCACGGGCATCCAGTTCGACCTGGGCCTGGTTTTCACCGGCATGGTGCTGCCGTTTTGGGCCGTCATCGGCGGCCTCGTCGGCCTTGCCATCACCTTCGTCGCCAACCCGATCCTTTTCCACCACGGCATCCTGCACCGCTGGCGGCAGGGCATGGGCACGGTGGAGACGGTTTTCGCCAACAATTTCGACTTCTACATGTCCTTTGGCATCGGCCTCGGGCTCGCCATCGGCGTCATCGGCGTGTGGCAGGTGGCGCGGTCCCTGCGCAAGGGCGGCGTCGGCGGCGCGGCCTACAAGGCGCTTTTCGACACGAACAAGGCGCGCGGCGACATCAACTTCTGGGTTTCCGTGGCCATCTACGTCTTTTCGACCCTGGCCTACGTCGCCATGTGCCTGTTCCTCGTGCCGCAGTTTCCCTGGATGTTCTTCGTGCTCTACGGCTTCGTCTACACGCCGGTCATCTCCTATATCACCGCGCGCATGGAGGGCATCGCCGGCCAGTTCGTGAGCCTGCCCCTGGTGCGCGAGGCGAGCTTCATCGCCGGGGCGAAGTTCTTCGGCTACCAGGGCATCGAAATCTGGTACGCGCCCATCCCCATCCACAACTACGGCAAGGCGACCGTGGATTTCCGCGAAATCGAGCTGACCGGCACGAGCCTGCGCGGCATCATCAAGGCCGAGATCGTGGTCTTTCCCGTGGTCATGACCGCAAGCCTGCTCTTTTCCCAGTTCATCTGGCAGCTCGCGCCCATCCCCTCGGCCAGCTACCCCTACGCCCAGGAGCTGTGGCACTTGCAGGCGCTCAACACCCTGCTCATGCAGACCTCGACCCTGGAGGGCAATTCGCTGTTTTTCCAGGCCCTAAACGGCTGGTTCGTCACGGCGGGCCTGGGCCTGGGCCTGGTCACCTATTTCCTGCTCATGATCTTCGGCCTGCCCGTGCTGCTCGTCTACGGCATCGTGCGGGGCCTGGGGCAAAGCGTGCCCCACGGCCTCATCCTCGAAGTCGTGGGCGCGCTTTTGGGGCGCTATTATTTCCTCAAACGCTACGGCAAGAAGTGGCGGCAGTACGCGCCGGTGCTTTTGGCCGGCTTTTCCTGCGGCATGGGGCTCATGGGCATGTTCGCCATGGGGGCGACGCTTATTCTCAAGTCCCTTGGGAAACTGGCGTATTGAGGGGGCGTCGTCATGCGGGATGACCTGTCCGTCCTGGTCAGTCTGCTCCAGAGCGTGAGCGTGATCATGGTCCTGGCCTTCGTGCTCGCCAGGACCAAAGCCTTCGCCGACATCCTCGACGGCCGGCCGACGCTCGGGGACAAGGCCGTCATCATCGCGGCCTTCGGACTTTTTTCTATTTACGGCACCCTTTCCGGCATCCCCCTCATGGGGTCCTACATCAACATCCGCGACCTCGGGCCGGCCCTGGCCGGGCTTCTGGCCGGGCCCTGGGCCGGCTTCGGGGCCGGGCTCATCGGCGGCGCGCACCGCTTCTCCCTGGGCGGCCCCACCTGTTACGGCTGCACGCTCTCGACGGTCGTGGCCGGGCTGGTCGGCGGCTTGGTCCACAAACGCCTCGGCGGGCGGCTCCCGACCACGGGCCAGGCCGCGGCCCTGGCGCTGGCGATCGAGGCCTTCCACATGCTCGCGGGCCTGGCCTTCGGCCAACCCTACGAGACAGCGCTTGCCATCGTGCGTTCCGCCGCCGTGCCCATGCTCGTCTCCAATGCCGTGGGCATGGCTATTTTCGTGCTGATCATGCGCGTGGAGATCGAGGCCCGCGAGACGCGGCGCGTCAAGGAGGCCATCGAAGGCGAACTGCGCGTGGCGCGCGACATCCAGATGGGCATCGTGCCGCGCCTGTTCCCGCCGTTTCCCGACCGGCCCGAGGTGGAGCTTTTCGCGGTCCTCGATTCGGCCAAGGAAGTGGGCGGCGATTTCTACGACTATTACGCCCTGGACGACGATCGCATCTTCCTGGTCATTGGCGACGTCTCGGGCAAGGGCGTGCCGGCTTCCTTGGTCATGGCCGTGACCATGACGCTTTTCAAGGCCTATGCCCGGGCCGGGCGCAGCCCGGCGGAGGTGGCGGCCAAGGTCAACGACAAGCTGGCCGAAGGCAACGAGACCGGGCTTTTCGTCACGGCATTTTGCGCCGTGCTCGATTTGTCCACGGGCGTGGTGCGCTACGCCAACGCCGGCCACAACCCGCCGCTGGTGTTGCGCGAGCGCGGCGAGTCCGCCTACGTGCCGCGTCTGGGCGGGCTCGTGCTCGGAGGCGTGCCGGAATATCCCTACCGCACCGGCAGCCTGACACTGACTCCGGGCGACACGCTCGTGCTTTACACCGACGGCGTGACCGAGGCCATGGACGCCGGGCAGGCGCTTTTCGGCGACGTGCGGCTGCTCGACGCCTGCCGGCCCGAACGCCACCGCGCGCCGCAGGTGGTGGTGGAGGCGCTCCTTGGCGCGGTGCGGGAATACGCCGGCGACGCGCCGCAGTCCGACGACATCACGATTCTCGCCGTGCGCTATCTCGGCCGCGAACCGGGGGGCATCCCTCTTGACGCCGTGGCTGGTTCTGGAATATAAACTTCGGTTTCGCGTTGAGCACAACAAGGTTGCCGTGCTCCCGATACTCCGGAAGCCGCCCTTGACTCCGGGAAATGACGACTTACCAGGGTGTCACACCCGTCCCGGCCTGCCGACGCGGCGCGGACAACGCGCAAGGAGAAACGCATGGCGCGCATTACCGTTGAAGATTGTCTTGAAAAAATCAACAACCGTTTCCTGATCGTACAGATGGCCATCAAGCGGGTGCACCAGTACCGTGAAGGCTACGATCCCCTGGTCGAATGCAAGAACAAGGAAGTGGTCACCGCCCTGCGCGAAATCGCCGCCGGCGAAGTGCTGCCGAGCGAGCCCATCGTGGAAGCGGGCGTGCTGCTGCCTGAAAACGAATAGTGAAATCCGATGCCCCGGGATTACTATGAAGTGCTCGGCGTCGAACGCGGCGCCGATGACGAGACGATCAAGAAGGCCTACCGCCAGCTGGCTTTCAAGTTTCATCCGGACCGCAATCCCGACGATCCCGAAGCCGAATCCAAGTTCAAGGAAGCGGCCGAGGCCTACGAGGTGTTGCGCAACGCCGAAACCCGCGCCCGCTACGACCGCTTCGGCCACGAGGGCCTGGGCGGCAACGGCTTTGGCGGCTTCGGCTCCACGGACGATGTCTTCAGCGCCTTTTCCGACATCTTTGGCGAGTTCTTCGGTTTCGGCGGCCGCGGCGCATCGCGCGGGCCGCGCCCCCAGGCCGGCAACGACCTGCGCTACGACCTGACCGTCTCCTTTCGCGACGCGGCCAAGGGTACGGAAGTCACGCTGAAGATTCCCAGAAACGTCGAATGCCACGTCTGCGGCGGTACCGGGGCCGAACCCGGGACCTCGCCCGAGACCTGCAAACAGTGCGGCGGCAGCGGCCAGGTGGTCCAGAACCAGGGCTTTTTCCGCATCGCCGTGACCTGCCCCATCTGCCGGGGCGAGGGCAAGGTGGTCACGTCCCCGTGCCGCGAATGTCGGGGCCGGGGCGTGACGCGCCAGACGCGCGAACTCAAGGTCCGCGTGCCTGCGGGCGTGGACGACGGCAGCCGGCTGCGGCTGCGCGGCGAGGGCGAATCCGGGCTGCACGGCGGCCCTCCGGGCGACCTCTACGTCATCCTGCACGTCGAGGCGGACAAGGTCTTCGAGCGTCAGGGCCAGAACCTCGTGCTGCGCGCCGAGATAGGCTTCGTCCAGGCCGCGCTCGGGCACAAGATCGAGGTGCCGACGCTCGACGGCCACGAGATGATGGACATTCCCAAAGGCACGCAAAGCGGCGAGGTGTTTTCCCTGCGGGGGCTCGGCCTGCCCGTGCCCGGATCGAGCCGTAGTGGCGACCTGCTGGTCGAGGTGACGGTGGTCACGCCGAAAAACCTGACCAAGAAGCAGGAAGAGCTTTTGCGCGAGTTCGAGAAGCTCGACGAGCAAAAGCCCATGAAAAAGGTGAAGGATTTCTTCCGTAAGGCCAAGGAGGCCATGGGGAACTGATGTCCATGTCGCAACGTTTGCTCACCGCGCTGTGCGCGTCGCTGTGCGCCGTGTTCCTGGCTTCCGCCGCTCTGGCCGGGTCGGCCGAGGAGTTCCGCGAAGGCATCGCCGCCGCCCGGGCCGGCGACATGGACAAGGCCATGGCCATCTTCACCCGGGTGATCGAGGACGGCGCAAAGGACGCGGGCATGGACGTCAAGAACATGGCCAGCGCCTACAACCTGCGCGGCATGTGCCACGACGCGAAAAACGAGGCCGAGCTGGCCCTGGCCGACTACTCCAAGGCCATTGAGCTCGACGCCAAGATGGCCGAGGCCTACGGCAACCGGGCCATGCTCTACATGAAGCTCGGCGACGTCGACAAGGCCAAGGCCGACGCCACGGCCGCCAAACGCATCGACCGCAAGGTCAAGGTGCCGCATTTCGAGTAGGGATTCCATGAGCGAGGAACTGACCCATATCGACGCCGAAGGCCGCACCCGCATGGTGGATGTGGGAGCCAAGTCCAAGACGCGGCGGCTGGCCATTGCCGGCGGCGAAGTGCGCCTTGGCGAAAAGACCATGCGCCTGCTTTCCGACGCCGCCCTGCCCAAGGGCGACGCCCTGGCCACGGCCAAGATCGCCGGCATCATGGCCGCCAAGCGCACGGCCGAGCTCATCCCCCTGTGCCATCCGCTGCCGCTCGCTTTCGCCGACGTGCGCTTCACCGTCGATGCGGACGCCTGCGTGGTGCATATCGAGGCCGAGGCCTCGACCACGGCCGAAACCGGCGTGGAAATGGAGGCGCTCACCGCCGCCTCCGTCGCCGCCCTGACCCTCTATGACATGTGCAAGGCCGTGCAGAAGGATATCGTTCTCGGCGAGATTCGGCTGCTGTATAAGGCCGGCGGCAAATCCGGCACCTATGTCTCCCCGCTGTGGCCCAAGGAGCGGCCCCTGCCCGAGGCCTAGGCGTTTTCCTTTTTTGGGCAAGGCAAAGGCCCGGCGGACGCGCGTCCGCCGGGCCTTGTCGTTTGGGCGGAATGGGGCGGGGTCATTGGCCGCGGGGACGCGCGCCCTGCGGGTTCGTGCACACGGCGTAGCCGACGTTGCAGTTGTTGATGCAGTTGGCCACCCCGGCGCACATCATGACGCAGCGCTGGTAGCTCTGCATGCAGCTGTTGTTGGCGTTGCCCCCTGGCTGGCCCTGGGGCATGCCCTGTGGTTGCTGACGGTTGCCGCCTTGTTGCTGGCCGGGCGGCATGCCCATGGGGCCCTGCTGGGCGAGGAGCAGCGGCGTCTGGCCGGCGTCCGCCGGCGCGGCGGCGAGGCCGAAGGCCAGGGTCAGCGTGAAAAGCGCCACGCCGACGCAACGTGATAGCTTGACGATGAACATGGAATACCTCCCTGGGATGACGCTGCGACGTACGCCCATGCGCTGTCCGGCGTCAATCGAGATAACGCGAGGCCACCCAGCCTTCGAGGCCCCTGGTGTAGGCCCAGACATGAGCCCATGACCCCTCGTGGGAAAGCACCTGCACCTGTTCGCCCTTCCCCAGCGAGGCGACGATGCCGCACTTGGTCGTAGGACAGGAACGCAGGCTCAGGCCGTCGATGTTGACCGCTGCGTAGACCGCATCCGGCGGCACGACCACGGCCGGGGGCACGGCCACGCAGCCGTAGTCCGGCGACCAGTAGTAGCCGTCCGGACAGGGCGGCGGCGGGGCGGGATAGTAGACAGCCGGACCGGCCGTGACCGTGCAGCCCGCAAGCGCCGCCGCAACGCCCAAAACCGCCGTCAGGAGCAGGGCTTTTGTCGCCTTCATGATCGTGTCTCCCCCTTGTGTCCCCGGCTCTCGGGCCTGACTTTCGCCTGCAACCGCGCGCACGGGCCGCAGCGAAGGGACCATGACATGCGCTTTAGCGCTTTTTCGGCGATGCGGTCAATGACGGCGGCATTCCCGCCGGCTTCGCATCTTTACAAACAGTGTCATATGGGAGTATCCCTTCTCTTTTTCCATTCCCGGGAAGTTGCGACCCAAGGATGCCCTCATGCCCCAACATTTCCTGACCATATTGGACCTTTCCCGCGACGAGGCCGCCGCCCTGCTCGATAGGGCCGCCGCCATGAAGGCCGCCGCTTACCGCTCCAACCTTCTGGATGGCAAAACCTGCATCCTCGTTTTCGAAAAAGCCTCCACCCGCACCCGCGTCTCCTTCGAGGTCGCGGTGCGCCATCTCGGCGGCTGGCCCATCTTCATGACCCAAAACGATTCCCAGCTCGGTCGCGACGAACCCATCCGCGACACCGCCCGCGTGCTCTCGCGTTACGCCGACGCCCTGATCGTGCGCACCTTCGGCCA
>DQED01000442.1:199-615 GCA_003525525.1 Desulfovibrio sp. | reverse complement strand
CGTGGTCAACGCCCTGTCCGACGAGTACCATCCCTGTCAGATCATGGCCGACCTGCTCACCATGCGCGAGCACTCCGGCCGCCTGGACGGACTCACCGTGGCGTTTGTCGGCGACGGCAACAATATCGCCCATTCGCTTGTAAACGCCGCCGCGCGCTTCCCCATCCGCGTGGTCGTGGCCGCGCCCAAGGGCTACGAGCCCCTGCCCGCCGTGGTCGAACGGGCCCGGAGCGAAGGCGCGGACGTCGTTGTCGTCAACGACCCCAAGGAAGCCGCCCGGGGCGCGCATTACCTCTATACCGACGTCTGGGCTTCCATGGGCCAGGAAGGCGAGCGGGAGAAGCGGGCCAATGCCTTCGCCGGCTTCCAGATCAACGACGCGCTGCTCGCCGTGGCCGCGCCCGGGGCCAAGGTGC
>DQED01000442.1:0-130 GCA_003525525.1 Desulfovibrio sp. | reverse complement strand
TCCAGAAGGCCATTCTGGAATGGATTTTCACCAAGGGCTGAGCCCCGATTTCCCATAAGGACATTGCCATGAGCGCCATCAAGAAAGTCGTGCTGGCCTACTCCGGAGGCCTCGACACCTCGGTCATCCT
>DQED01000242.1 GCA_003525525.1 Desulfovibrio sp. | reverse complement strand
CGCGGCCGCGCTGCTCGCGCTGCTGGCCGCCTGCGCCAAGTCTTCGCCGCCCCCGCTGACGCCCACCTCGAAAAACGCCGCCGCCGGCATGGCCACCCGCCGGGCGACGCTCGGTTACGGCGACGAAGTGACCGTGGCCGTGTGGCGCAACGACGACCTCAAGACCGTGGCCCGGGTGGATGAACGGGGCGGCATCAACCTGCCGCTGGTCGGCGACGTCAAGGCGGGCGGGCGTACCGTGGCCGAACTGCGCGCCGACGTGGCCCGCGCCTATGCGAAGTATGTCGTCGATCCCCAGGTCACGGTGACGGTGGCCACGCTGCGCAGCCAGACGGCCCTCGTGCTCGGCGAGGTCAAGGCCCAGGGCGTGGTCTCCGTGGACCACGACATGAACCTTTTCGAGGCCATCGCCAGAAGCGGCGGCTTCAACGACAACGCCGGCCGCTCCACGGTGGTGCTGCTGCGCCCCGAAGGCGACCGTCCCCGCGCCTACATTCTCGACATGCGCCTGGGCACGTCCGTCGGCGAAGGCGTGGTCGGGTTCAACCGCTACCTCGAGGGCGGCGACATCCTTTTCGTGCCCAAGAGCACCTGGGCCACGGTGGAGGAATTCATGAGCCACATGACCTCGGCGCTCAACGCCGTCATCAACGCCGAACGCTTCGTCATCTTCATGCCCCAGCTGCGCGACGCGGTGAACGACCTGTTCAAGGGGCCGACGACCACGACGACGGTCATCAACAACCAGTCCCAGCCCGTGGCCGGCGAGGTGTTGAGCAACAGCCAGGGCGGCGTCTTCACGGTGCAATAGTGGAACTGCGCCAGCTGCTTGCCCTCCTGTGGCGCCGCCGCGCGCTCATGGCCTGGACGTTCGTCGCGATTTTCGGCGGGCTGCTCGCGATCACGCTCCTTTGCGAGACGCAGTACGTCGCCTCGGCCAAGGTCTATCTCTACCATTCCTCGGCCAAGGCCACGCTGCTTAACCGCGTGTCCCTGGATTCGCCCATGGTCAGCAGCGCTTCGCTCACCGACACCGAACGGGCCACCTACGAGGATCTGGCCGTCACCGTGCCGGTGCTGCGGCCGGTCATCGCCGAGCTCGATTTGCGGCGCAAGCGCAAGTCCCTGCAGGTGCTCGAATACGTTCCCTTCGTGCGCCTGGTCGTCGACCGTTTCTGGCCCAGGCTGGGCCTGCGCCCCATGACCTACGAGGAGCTGACCAACAAATCCCTGGTCCACGTCCTTTTCCCGCGGCCCTATCTCAAGGCGGCCATGATGGAGGATTCGGACATCCTGGAGTTTTCCTCCTCGGCGTCGTCCATCCGGCTGGCCATGGAACTGGCCAACGCCGCGGCGCGGTCCTTCGTCGCGCGGGAGTCGGCCATGCGCCAGGACGAGTGCCGCGCCGTGGCCGCAAGCGCGGCCCGGGAACTGCCCGAGGCCAAGGCCCGTTACGAGGAGGCCCTGGCCGCGCAGCAGGAGGTGCGCCGCACCGAGAAGATCGTGGACCTCACGAGCGAAGGCCAGCAGCTCGTCTCGCGCTACTTCACCCTGTCCGCGGACCGCGACGCCAACCGCCTGAGCCTCATCCGGGCCCAGGGCATGCTGACCAACGTCAGGGCGCAGCTGGCCAAGCGGCCGGAATTCCGCAAGACGTCCGAGGCCACGCAGCGGTCGACCCTGATCGATTCGGTCAAGCTCACCCTGCGCGACCTCTACCTGGACCTGGCCGCGAGCAAGGCGCGCCTGACCGCGGAGCATCCGGCGGTCAAGGAAATCGAGAACAAGATCGCGGAAGCGAAAAAGATCATCAAGGGCGAGGCGCAAAAGGTCTTCGGCTCGGAAACCGTGTCCACGGACCCGACCTGGAACTACTTGAGCGAACGCGCCGCCGAATACGCGTCCCAGGTCGCGGGCTACGAATGCCAGGACGAGGCCTTCGCCACGCTGCTCGCCGGCGTGGAGAAGAAGGCCGAGGCCTTCCCCGGCCGGGCGGCGGCCTCGGCGCTGGTGGCCGCCCGGGTGGACGCCAACCAGACGTTTCTTTCCAACCTCAACCAGATGGAAGCCATGGCCAAGGCCGGCGAGGGCATGGACCTGTCCATCGCCCATGTCGTGGAATCGGCCGAATTGCCGGGCAAGATCGACGACTACATGCGGCCCAAGCTGTCGCTCATGCTCGCGGTGGGCCTCGTGGCCGGGGCGTTTCTGGCCGTGGTCGCGGCCCTGGCTTCGGCCTGGACCGATGCCACGGTGGGTTCGCGCGAGGCGCTGGCCGAGGCGGAAGCGGCGAATCCCGCGACGCTGAAAGGTCGGGAGGACTGGCGCAAGCTGCCGCTCGTCACGATCGATCCCGTCGACGCCAAGGACCACGACGACGCCGTCCACGCGGCGCCCGACGAGAGCGCCGACAATCCGGACGGCCACGTCGTCGTCGTCGCGATCGCCGACGTCGCGTCCTACGTCCGGCCGGGCTCGGCGCTCGACCGCGAGGCGCTCGACCGCGGCAATTCGGTCTACTTCCCCGACCGCGTCGTGCCGATGCTGCC
>DQED01000247.1:251-7268 GCA_003525525.1 Desulfovibrio sp. | reverse complement strand
TCTCCACCATGCCCCTCGACCGGCTGGTCCGCGAGGTCCTGGCCGACCCGGCCCCGGCCATGGTCGACGCCGCCGGCCGGCTCAAGCACAACGGCTCGGCCATCCACGGCCTGGGCTTTCACGGCGCGCCGCCCGACCCGCGCTGCTGGATGTATTTCCCCGAATCCGACTGCCCGTTCTACCGGGTGACCAATTTCCACAACTATTCCTACAACAACACCCCGGACCCCGACGGCGCGAAACCGAGAAAGCGCGCCATCATGACCGAGACGAGCTATTCCGCGTACAAGCCCGAAGACCTCGACACCCTCGTGCCCCGCACCGTGCAGGGGCTGGTCAACACCACGCTCATCAGCCCCGGGGACGCGCAACGCCTCGTTTCCACCTGGGAGATGCGCGTGGACTACGCCTACCCCATCCCCTGCCTGGAGCGCGACGCCGCCCTGGCCGTGCTGCAACCGGCCCTGGAAAACCGGGGCGTCTCTTCCCGTGGCCGTTTCGGCGGCTGGAAATACGAGGTCGGCAACATGGACCACTCCTTCATGCAGGGCGTGGAATGGGCCGAGCGCATGGTTTCCGGCGCGCCCGAGACGGTCTATACGCTGTGACGCCGCCCGGTTCGGGCGGCTCCGGACCCCGCCGGCAACGCCGCCGGAACTGTCCGGCAAACCCCCGTTTTCCCGTGGCCGCCGCGCGCGTCCGCACCGCCCGGCCGGCGAGGCGGCATTGACGCCGGCGGCGCGATTGGCGATACCGGCCGGCCAAGGGGCTTCGGCCCGATCCCGCAAGGAGTGATCTTTTCCGTGAACGACGCCCTGGACACGGCCGTGTACGCGGCCCGGCGCGACCGGCTGCGCGAACGCCTCGCGGCCGCCGGCCACGAGGCCCTGTTTGTTTCCCACGCCGCCAACAGATTCTACCTGAGCGGCTTCGAACTGCACGATCCCCAGTGCAACGAGACCGCGGGCTACCTGTGCGTGGCGGCCAACGGCCGCGACGCGCTCTTCACCGACGCCCGCTACCGCGACGCGGCCCTGCGTCTGTGGCCGGCCAGGGACCTGTGCATCTACGGGGCCGGACGCTTCGCCTCCATCGCCGATTTCCTCAAGGACCGGGGCATCGCGCGGCTGGGCTTCGAGCCCACGGCCCTCTCCTTCGACACCCACGCCAAGCTCGCCGAGCACATCGACCTCTTCCCCGTGCCCCAGGCCGTGGAGCCGCTGCGCCTGATCAAGGACGCCGACGAGATCGCGCGCATGCGCCGTTCCGCCGTCGTCAACCACGCGGTCATGGCCCGCCTGCCCGAGGTGCTCGTGCCCGGCCGCACCGAGGCGCAGGCCGCCTGGGAGATCGAAAAGCTCTTCCGCGAACTCGGGGCCAGCGAGCTGGCCTTTTCCTCCATCGTGGGCGTGGACGCCAACGCCGCCCTGCCCCACGCCATCCCCGGCGAAACCGTGATCCGCGACGAATGCCTGGTGCTCGTGGACGTGGGCGGCCGTCGCGACGACTACTGCTCCGACCAGACGCGCACGGTCTGGGTGGGCAACAACCCGCCCGAGCGTTTCGTCACCCTGCTCGACCGGGTAAAGCGCGCCCAGACGGCCGTACTCGACAGGCTGCGGCCGGGGCTCTCCTTCCGCGAAGCCTACGGGCTGGCCCGGGAGGTCTTCGTGCGCGAGGGCGTGGCCGAGCGCTTCACGCATTCCCTGGGGCACGGCATCGGGCTCGAAACCCACGAGGGCCCCAGCCTCAACCCGACCTCCGAGGGCGTCCTCGAACCGGGCATGGTGGTCACGGTGGAACCGGGCCTGTACTACCCCGAATGGGGCGGCGCGCGCTGGGAGCACATGGCGCTGATCACGGCCGACGGCTGCGAGACGCTGTGAGGCGACGCCCGCGCCGTCAGCCGCCCTACAGGCCGTCCCGGACGTCGGGGCGGCTGTACGTGCGCCTGGCGTCACAGCACGTCGCCCTGCTCAAGTTCCTGCTCGAGGCGCGGGACAATCTGGCCCTGCCCACGGTGGTGGACCGCTTCGCCGCCGTGGTGCGCCTGCTCTACGCGCCGGAGGCGGCGGCGCAAGTCGAGGCCTTTGTGCGCGAATTCGCCGTGATGTGTCCGGAAGTCGCGGTGTGCCTGCGTCCCGGCCCTTTTCCGGTTGCCAACGAGGCCACGCTCGACTAGCGTTCGGAAATGCGTCGTCCGGGCCACCTTGTTTCGGCCTGCAACCAGAAAACCGGTGACACGCCATGTCCGCTGCCTCTTCCCCGCCGCGTATCCTGCTCGTGGACGACAACGCCGACAATCTGACGCTCATGCAGCTTTTTCTCTGCGACGCCCCCTACCAGGTCGAGGTCGCCGCCAACGGCCGCGAGGCCGTGGAGAAATTCGCCGCAATCGCCTACGACCTCGTGTTCATGGACCTGGAAATGCCCGTGCTCGACGGCTACGAGGCCAGCCGGACCATCCGCGACATGGAACGCCACCAGGGCCGGACGCCCGTGCCCATCCTGGTGCTCACGGCCCATGCCTTGGACGAGTTCCGCGTGCGCTGCGACGCCGCCGGCTGCACCGATTTTCTGACCAAGCCCGTGCGCAAAAGCGCGGTTCTCGAAGCCGTGGCCCGCTACCTGGGCGAAGCGGCGCCCCCGGCCGCCGTGTCCCCCGACCTCGGCCCGGACATGGACCTGTTGCGCCCCTTGCTGCCGATCTTTTTTTCCACCGCCGACGCCACACTGGAAAGCGCGCGCCGGGCCCTGGCCGCGGGCGACCTGGAAACGGCGCGCCGCCAGGGGCACAAGCTCAAGGGCTCGGCCCTGTCCTACGGTTTCGGGGAACTCGGGGAGGCGGCGCGGGAACTGGAGTCGGCGAGCGAGGACCGCGACTTCGCCGCGGCCCGGACGGCCCTGGACCTCGCGGCGCTGCTTCTTGAACAGGCCCGCGGCGCGTTCGCCTAGTGCAATTCCTGGGAAAAGGACGACATGCCCGCCCGAAGGCGCGGGCGCTTTCTTCGAGGTCGCTGCGCGCGGCGGAGGGCGCTCCCGGGATGCGGGAAATCAGGCTTCGGGAGCTCCGATCAGGGCGGTGACCTTGCGCAGCAGGGTCGGGGCGTCGAAAGGCTTTTCCAGCACGTCATCCGCGCCGAAAATCGTGGCATGGCCGAGCAGGTCCATGCCGACCTTGGCCGAGCCGCCGGAGATGGCCATCACCCGGCAGGCCCGGCACTCCTCGCGCAATTGCTGCAACACCTCCAGCCCGTCCATTTCCGGCATGAAGATGTCGAGCACCACGAGGTCGGGCAACTGCCCGGCAAACCGCTTCATGGCCTGACGACCGTCGCCGGCCTCGATCACGGCATACCCTCCGCCCTCGAGGTAGAGCCGGATCAACGCGCGGATGCTGGGATCGTCGTCAACGACCAGTACGGTTTTCACTGCGTCCTCCGGCTTGCCTGCGCGGCGAGAAAATCCCACTTGTCATCCGACTATAGGCCGCAGGGCACCTTGCGTCAAGGCGAAGGGACACCACTGCGGCCCGCGGCGGAACTCAGGCGAAGTCGTACATGTCGAGCAGCTTGCCCTCCCTGTCGATAAGCAGCGGATCGAGCATGTTCTTGCCGCGCGACTGGCCGGTTTCCATGGACAGGGTGCGCCCGTCGTAGGCGAGCCCCGTGATCACGGCCTCCTCGCAGTAGAGGTCGCTTAGGCGTTCGACCCGCACGGTCAGTTTCTCCGGGTCGAAGGGGCCGGAGAAATCGGGCAGGGTGAACTGCATCTCGCCCTTGTCCACAGCGCCGAGCACGCACAGCACCTCGCCCTCGCCGATGCGGGCCAGAAAATCGCCCAGGCGCGGGCGCTCCTCGACCACGGCCAGCCCGGCGGCGCCGAGCCGGGTCGCGCCTTCCCCCGCGTCCACGGTCAGGGTCAGGCCGTGCTCGTAGCAGGCCCCGGTCCTGTGGTGAAACTTGGGGGCGGACAGCCAGCCGTTCCAGGCGAGCCCGAGATCCTCGGCGTATTTTCCGGCCAGGCGCTCGTCGAAGTAGAGCACGCCCCGGAAGCAGTTGCCGGCGAAGTAGGGGGTGTTGTTCTTGCCCCAGCAGTGACGGTAGATCTTGCGCACGAATTCCCGCGACAGCGCGGTCGCGATAATCTGGTCGATGTCGCCGTGGGTGGTGATGTGTAGGGCCATGGGGTGCGTCTCCCGTGTTTGCAGGTCAATGGCCGCGAAACACTACCCCCGGGCAGGATTTTGGGCAACCGCCGGGCGGCGCGGGGCGTACGCGCGTCATCTCCGGACCGCGCCGGAACGCGGCGAGGCCATCGGCTGGGACGACCTGCTCGCCAACGGCGTCGCCGCGCCCTTCGCCTACAGCCCGAACACGCGCCGCGCGTTGTCGCCGGTCGCGCGCCAGACCGCGGCCGGGTCGCGGTCCATGAGTTCCGCTACGCGCTGGCAGGTGAACGCCAAAAAAGCCGGTTCGTTGCGCTTGCCGCGCCAGGGCTCGGGCGCGAGATACGGGGAATCCGTCTCCAGCAGCACGCGGGAGAGGTCCATGGCCGCGACTGCCGCGGCAAGGTCCGTGTTTTTGGCATAGGTCACAGGCCCCGGAATGGAGAGCATCCAGCCGCGCGAGAAAATCGCGGCCGCAAGGTCCGCGCCGCCGCCGAAACAGTGCCACACCAGCGGGCGGTCGCGAAACCCCATGTCGTCGAGCACGGCCAGGGTGTCGGCCGCCGCGTCGCGGCTGTGGATGACCGCAGGCACGCCGCGCTCCCTGGCCAGGACGAGCTGCTCGCGCAATAGCCGCTGCTGCGCCGCGGCCGTCGTCGCGTCCCAGTAGTAGTCGAGGCCGATCTCCCCCACCGCGCACAGCCGCGCGTCGGCGGCGAACGCGTCCGCCATGGCCGCCACGTCGCCGGGCGACGCCTTGGCCGCGTCGCAGGGATGCACGCCGAGCAGAAAAAACACCTCCGGCCGATCGGCGAAAAGCGCCCGGTGCGCCAGATAGGCCCCCGGGCCGAGAAAGACGTTGCCGACACGGGCGACGCCCGCCGCCGCCGCGCGGTCCAGCACCGCGCCGACGCCCTCTTCGTCGTATTCGCCCATGTCCAGATGGGCATGGCTCTCCACGCCCGCACAGGGCAGGCCGAGGCTCGCCGGCTCGGGACGCGGACGTGATTTCTTCTTGGACACCGTAACAACCTTCCTTGTTCGGCCCCGCGTTGACGCAGGGACCGGGGCAACGTAGAAACACAGGATGCCGCCAAGGAGCGACACCCCCTTCATGCCCGAACTCGCCGCACTGCCCGAAATGTTCGCCGACGCCAGCCGCCAGGCCGTCCACGTCGGCCCCAAGGTGGCCGGTTTCGCCGCCGCGTTTCTCGCCGTGGCCGCGCTGCTTTCGTTCTTGCGTCGCCGCGGCGTCTTCAGCCGCTCCCTGGCCGGGCTGCTGCGCTGGCTGTCTGGGCTCGTCCTGCTCTGGCTGCTCGAGGCGTCGCTGCCCGGAGAAACCGTCGCCCAGGCCAGGGCGGCCTTCACCGTCGCCGCCCTGGCCATGGGCTTCCTGGCCGCATGCCAGGCCGTGGACTACCTCTATTGCAAGCTGGCGTCCGCCCGCGCCATCGGCGGCCAGGGCCGGCACATCCTCCAGGACCTGCTCAAATTCTGCATCCTGGCCGTGACCATCGGCCTTGGGCTGCGCCAGCTCACCGACATCCAGATCGGGTCGCTGCTCACCTCCTCGGCCATCCTCACCGCAGTGATCGGCCTGTCCATGCAGGACACCATCGGCAGCCTTTTTTCCGGCCTGCTCCTGCAAGTGGAAAAACCCTTCCAGGAAGGGGACTGGATACGCGCCGGCGACGTCGAGGGCAAGGTGACGGAAGTCACCTGGCGCTACACCAAGGTCGTGACCCTCGATAGCAACGAAGTCCTTTTGCCCAACAACGCCGTGGCCAAGGACCGGCTCGTCAACTTCAACCGGCCCACGCCCCAGGTGCGCCAAATCCTCTACGTGCCCGCGCCCCTGGATGCGCCGCCGGTGAAGGTCAAATCGGCCATACAAACCGCCCTTTCCCGGGCCGAAGGCGTGGCCAAGAACCCGCCGCCCGTGGTCCGGCTCCACGAAATCCAGCCCGACCGCCTCGTGTATTCGGCCGCCTTCGGCGTGCACGCCTTCGACAGGCGCCTCGCCACTGCCGACGCCGTGCTTTCAGGCGTATGGTACCAGTTCCTGGAACGCGACATCGAGATCCCGGCCCCGACCCGCCGCGTGGTCATGGACGCGCCCGACCCCGAACGGGGCCGCCCCGAGGGCATCGCCGCCCTGGCCGACGTGGAACTGCTGTCGGGCATGACCGACGCCGACATGGCAATGCTGGCCCGCGCCTCGGTGGTGCGCCAGTACGCGCCCGGCCAGACCGTCATGGCCAGGGGCGAGGGCGGCACGACCATGAGCTTCATCCTGTCCGGGCAGGTCGCGGTCGTCATCGGCGCCAAGGAAGTGGCGCGGCTGTCGGCCGGGCAGATTTTCGGCGAAATGGCGCTCCTCACGGGCGAACCGCGCCAAGCCGACATCCGGGCCGTGGAACACACGCGCTGCCTGGAAGTGGACCGCGAGGGCTTCCGCATGGTTCTCGCGCGCCATCCCGAAATCATCGACCGGGTGCGGGCGATCTTCGCCGCCCGCGCCGCCGCCAACCGCAGCGCCGCCGCGCCCGAAGCCGAGGCGGAAGCCACCAACCTCTTTGCCCGCTTTTGCAAACTGTTTTTATGAAAAACTGCCCCTGCCCCACGGGCCGGCCCACGCCGGCCGCCCTGGCACTCGGCTTCGCCGGCGCGGCCATGGCCTGTCTGCTCGCCCGCGACCTGCTGCTGGCCTTCGGCGGCAACACGCCCGCCACGGGCCTCGCCCTGGCCGTCTTCCCCCTCGGCCTCGCCATCGGATTGCGCCTCGCGCCGCGTTTCACCACGCGCAACGACCCGGCCGATCTCCTGGCGCCGATGCTCGGCCTGCTCGC
>DQED01000247.1:0-182 GCA_003525525.1 Desulfovibrio sp. | reverse complement strand
AGCACCGCTTCGGGCGTGGCGCTCGTCGTGCTTGCGGCCCTTGCGGCCATGCTTCCCCTTTGCCTCTGCCTCGGCGCAGGGCTCGCCTTCACGGCCCAAGCCGGCGAGCGTCAGCCCACGCCGCCGCCCCTGCCCCTTGCCGCGAGCCTCGCCCTTGGCGCGGCGCTCGGCGCGGCCTTCGT
>DQED01000252.1 GCA_003525525.1 Desulfovibrio sp. | reverse complement strand
CGCGACCTTGCCGGCGGCGAGCAGCCGGTGCAGGGCGCGGATGTGCTCCGGCCCGGTGCCGCAGCAGCCGCCGAGCAGACGCGCGCCGGCCTGCGCGCACTGCATGAGCATGTCCGCGAAATATTCCGGCGAAGACGGATAGACGAGCCTGTCGCCCCGGCGCTCCGGGAACCCGGCGTTGGGAAAGACCGAAACCGGCCCGGGAAGGGGCCCGGCCGCGCGCAGCATGTCGCGCGCGCCACGGGGCCCCATGCCGCAGTTGAGCCCGACGATGTCCGCGCCCTCCTCGCGCAACAGGCGCAAACAGGCGGCAATGTCGCGGCCGCCGAGGTCCGAGCCTGCCGCGCCGAACACCATCTGCGCGGCGACGGGCAGGAGTGTGGCAGCCTTGACCGCGCCAAGCGCGATGCGCAGGAGCTCGAGATCGGCGAAGGTTTCGAGGATGAGCAGGTCCGCGCCGCCTTCGGCCAGGGCCCGCGCCTGCTCCGCGTAGAGCGCGGCCACGGCCTCCCGGTCCCATTCCGCCTCGTCCTCGAGCCGGCCGACCGGCCCCATCGCGCCGGCGACGAAGGCCCGCGACCCGGCGCAGGCCCTGGCGAGCAGCGCGCCCTGGCGGTTGATCTCCCGTGTCCTGTCCGCCTGGTTGCAGCGCGCGAGCTTCCTGCGGTTGGCCCCGAAGGTGTTGGTTTCGATGACCTCCGCGCCGGCGGCCAGGTACGCCTGGTGGATGGCGCGCACGGCATCGGGCGCTTCGATGTTGCAGAGGTCGAGGCAGGGCGCGGCAAGGCCCCGGGCCGCAAGCTGCGAGCCCATCGCGCCGTCGGCCAGCACCGGCCTTGCGGCGAGCAGGTCGAGAATATCGTGTCGCATGGACGCTTCCTTCCAGGGCTTGCGCGGGGATTTCCCGCAACCCGCCGGCCGCTACAGGCGGCGCAGCCAGAGGATAAGGCCGCACAGGGCCACGGCCGGATACAGCGGCCAGAGCACGTCGGCGAGCTGGCAGACCACGGCGGCCCCGGCCAGGAGCAGGGCCAGGACGCTGGCCTCGACATAGGGCCCGAGTCCCCGGCCGGGCCGGACCCAGCCCTGGAAATCGAGCAGCCGCGGCCTTTCCGTACGGCCTTCCGGGCCGTCCCCGGCGTCGTTTTCGCCGGCCTGGCGGTCGGATTGCAGCTTGTGCCCGCAGACAGGGCAAAAGCGTGTGGCGTCTGGGCTCTGGGCCCCGCATTTGTTGCAGCGCATGCTTACGGTCCGTTCCGGCGTTGACAAGCCAGGGGCGGAGCATAGATGGAAAGAGGCCCGACCGCCACCGAAACCGAGGATCACCTATGGAAACGCCCCTGCACGCCTACAGCGTCAATCCCGTCTGCTGCAACGGCTGCGGCGCCTGCGCCAGCATGCTCCCGGAGCTGTTCGCCATGGACGAGGTCGCGGAAAAGCCCGTGGTCCTGCTCGCCGAAGCCCCGGCCGCGGACATCGAACGGGCCATGGCCTTCTGCCCCCACGACTGCATCGAAATGGACTAGGCCGCCGAAAGCGGCCGTCCCGGGACGCGCCCGGGACGCGCCTGCCTACCGTGCGGCATCAGCCGCACTTGGTGTAGCCGCAGGCCTTGCACACGTGGCAGCCTTCCTCGAAGGTCAGCTCCCCGCCGCAGTCCGGGCATTGGGCATGGCCCAGGTTGCCGGTGTCGTCGAGAACCTTGCGGCCTTGCAAATAGCGGTTTTCCAGCACCCAGGACACGGCGTCCGGGATGGAGAGCAGCAGGCCCTTTTTCTGGAACACCGGGTTTTCGCCGCCGATGCCCTTGAGCTGGCCCACGATGTCGGCCACGTTCACGCCCGAGCGCAGGGCCAGCGACACCAACCGGCCGATGGCCTCGGCCTTGGCCGTGACCGAGCGGCCGGACTTGCCGATGGTGGCGAAGACCTCGAACGGCTTGCCGTCCACCTCGTTGACCGTGAGGTAGAGTTCCCCCAGCCCCGTTTTGACCTTCTGGGTGAAGCCGAACACGATGTCCGGCCGCACGCGCACCTTGCTTTGCGGCTTAGCCGGATCGGCCGGCGCGCCGTCGCCCGTGCACAGCACCTGATTCGACTTGCAGCCGTCGCGGTAGACCGTCACGCCCTTGCAGCCGAGCTCGTAGGCCAGCCAGTAGATCTCCCGGATGTCTTCCTTGGTCGCGGCGCCTGGCAGGTTGACGGTCTTCGACACGGCGTTGTCGGTGTATTTCTGGAAGGCGGCCTGCATCTTGAGGTGCCAGACCGGCTCGATGTCCATGGCCGTGACGAAGACCTCGCGCAGTTCCTCTGGCAGCATGCCGATGTGCGCGATGGAGCCCTTGCGCGTGACCTCCTCCATGAGGCTTTCGGAGTAGGCCCCGGCCTCCTTCATGGCCGCGACGAAGTGGGGGTTGGCCTCCACGAGCTTTTCGCCGTCCATGACGTGGCGCGAGAACGCCAGGGCGAAGAGCGGCTCGATGCCCGACGAGCAGCCGGCGATGATGGAGAGCGTGCCCGTGGGGGCGATGGTGGTGGTGGTGGCGTTGCGGTAGGGGCCGAGGTTGCGCTTGCCGAAGACCGATTCCGCATAGGCCGGGAAGGGGCCGCGTTCGGCGGCCAGGGTCTTGGAGGCGGAGCGGGCCTCGGCCTGGATGGTTTCCATGATCTTCTCGGCCAGGCCCAGGGCCTCGGTGCTGTCGTAGGGGACGCCGAGCAGGAAGAGCAGGTCGGCGAAGCCCATGAGGCCAAGGCCGATCTTGCGGTTGGCGTGGACCATCTCGGTGATCTGGTCGAGCGGATAGCGCGAGGCGTCGATGACGTTGTCGAGGAAGCGCACGGCCAGGTGCACGGTCTCGGCCAAGCCCTTCCAGTCGATGCCGTCTGAGGTATCGGGGGCGTCGGGGGCGTGAAACGCCGACAGGTTGATCGAGCCCAGGTTGCAGGCCTCGTAGGGCAGAAGCGGCTGTTCGCCGCAGGGGTTGGTGGACTCGATGGCCCCCAGCGCCGGGGTCGGGTTGTCGCGGTTGATGCGGTCGATGAAGACGATGCCGGGATCGCCGGATTCCCAGGCCTTGCGCACGAGCAACGCAAACACCTCGGCCGCGCTCTGCCTGCCGACGACCTTGCCGTCGCGGGGATCGACCAGGTCGTAGTCCTCGCCCTTTTCCACGGCCTGCATGAAGCGTTCGGTCAGCGCCACGGAGATGTTGAAATTCTGCAGCTCGTTTTCGCGTTCCTTGCAGGTGATGAATTCCAGGATGTCGGGATGGTCCACGCGCAGGATGCCCATGTTGGCGCCGCGCCGCGTGCCGCCCTGTTTGACCTGCTCGGTGGCGGTGTTGAAGATGCGCATGAACGACACCGGCCCCGAGGCCACGCCGCCGGTCGAGCCCACGCGGCTTTTCTTCGGACGCAGCCGGGAAAAGGAAAAGCCCGTGCCCCCGCCGGACTTGTGAATCAGCGCCGCGAACTTCACGGCGTCGAAGATCTCCTCCATGGAATCGCCGACCGGCAGCACGAAGCAGGCGGCCAGCTGCCCGAGCGGCGCGCCCGCGTTCATGAGCGTGGGCGAATTGGGCAGGAAGCGCATGCCGGTCATGAGGTCGTAGAACTTGCGGGCCAGGTCTTGCGGCGCATACGGCGACTTGTCGTACTTGGCCTCCTCGGCGGCGATGGCGGCGGCCACGCGCCAGAACAGCCCGCGCGCGTCCTCGACGGGCGCGCCTTCCGGGTCCTTTTGCAGGTAGCGCTTGGTCAGGACCACCCGGGCGTTGGCGTTGACAGGGACTTCGGGCAGGTCGGCGGGCATGGGCAGGCTTGTCATGGGCGGGTGTTCCTACGGTTGCGGTGTCGCAAAAAAAGGCGGCCGCGGTAGCGGCTTGAAAATTGATCGTTCTATTTCAGACTGTTACGAAAACACGTGTCGGAAAAGCAGAAGATCCCCAACGACACGGGAACCTACACCAGCTCGCCGGGAAAGGGAACCTCCGGGGACGCGCCGGGCCTGCGCGTCCCCGGCCGTTGGTTGCCACTGCCGTCTATTTGCGATAACGCAACGCCCAAGCCGTGTTTCGATGCGGCCAAATCCTCGCCGAACGGACCGGAGCGCCATGAGAAAACGACCGCTGACCCCGGGATCATATTACCGCCTGCCCTGGAACCTAGCCGACAACGCCATCACCTGGCTCGAGCCCACCACCAAGTGCAATCTGTACTGCGAGGGCTGCTACCGCGAAAACGATCCCGACGGACACCGTCCCCTGGCCGACGTCATCCGGGAGCTGGAAACGGTCAAGACGCTTCGGCGCACGGACAACATCTCCATCGCCGGCGGCGAGCCGCTGATTTACCCCGACATCGTGCCGCTGGTGCGCTACGTGGCCTCCAAGGGCTGGAAGCCCGTCATCAATTCCAACGGCCAGGCGCTCACCCCCGAACTCGTGCGCGAACTGGCCGCCGCCGGGGTCGTGGGCTTTACCATGCACGTGGATTCCCACCAGAAACGCCCGGGCTGGAAGGGCGCTTCCGAAAAGGATCTGTGCGCACTGCGCCTCAAGCTCGCGGAGATGATCCACGAGCACGGCGAGGGCAAGATCGCCTGTTCGTTCAACGCCACGATCTACCGCGACACCCTCGCCGACATCCCCATGCTCACGCGGTTCGCCCACGAGCACATCGACATCATCCAGACGATGGTGTTCATCCTGTTCCGCTCGGCGCGCAAAAAGAACAATTTCGACGTGTTCGCCAACGGCCGCCCCGTCGACGTCGGCAACCTCGTCTACCAGCTCGACAACCAGGAGACCCACCAGGACCTCGTCTCCCAGGAGATCGCCGACGCCATCCGCCTGGCCTATCCGGAGCACGAGCCCTGCGCCTATTTGAACGGCACCGAGGACCCGCAGTCCATGAAATGGCTGCTCACCCTGCGCGTGGGCACGAAAGACGAAATCCTCGGCTACCTCGACGCGAAATTCGCCGAGTGGACGCAGATATTCCACCACCTTTTCTTCGGCACCTACCTCGCCTACTCGCGGCCGTGCTGGATGCAGGGGGTGCAAAAGCTCCTGCCGCTGGCGCTTTTCAACGCCAGCCTGCGCAAGATCTTCGGCCGCCTGCTGACCAGGCCGAAGATGTGGTTCAAGCCGCTGTCCATCCAGTCCATCATGGTCATCCAGCCCTGCGACCTCTTCGACGACGGCCGCCAGAACATGTGCGACGGCTGCCCCGACGCCATCCTCCACGACGGCAAGATGGTCTGGAGCTGCCGCGTGGACGAGCTGGAAAAATTCGGCGCGTTCATCCAGTGCGCCCCGCGCGGCTGCTG
>DQED01000397.1 GCA_003525525.1 Desulfovibrio sp. | reverse complement strand
TCCTTGTTGCCGAAATCCGTCCCGGCGATGATTTCCCGCAGGATATCCAGGAATTCCGAGGTTTTTTCCACCGTGGCCTTGCCGCGCAGCACGAGCCGCGCCGCAGCGTCGTCCGGGCCTTCGCCGTAGCGGGAGGCGACCAGGGCCTCGCGGGCGATGCCGCCGGTCTTGGCGGCGATGCGCCGGGTCAGGGTGATGGCGTCGCTTTTGTCCGTGCCGAGTTCGAGCAGGGCCCGGCCGAAGAGCGGTACGAGGGGCACGAGCGCATCCGGCACGCCGGCCAGGGGGAAGGCGAGGTCGAGGTAGGCGATGCCGGCGGTTTCCAGGGGATGGCAGTAGAGGGACGTCTGCGCGCGGTCGTAGGCGCGCTGGGGAATGGGCGTTTCCTGCGCGGGCAGGTCCTTGACGGACAGGCTCGGGATCTTGGCCAGGTCTTCGGCCGCGTCCGGGGTTTCCTGCAGGCGGCGCAGTTCCTCCTGGCCGGCGACGATGGCCTGCTTGCCGGCCTCGTCGAGGCCTGCGGCCACGTGCGCCAGTTCCTTTTTTTCTTCCTCCAGGCGTTTGGCGTCGAGCTCCGTATCGGGCGTCAGGATGAGCGTGACCCGATGGGGGTTGTCGATGAGCCAGGTCTTGATGGCGTCCTCGAGCACGCGTTCGCCGGCGGCGAGCCGTTCCTTGAGTCGCTTTAGCGGCGCGGAGAAGCGCAATGGGGCGAGGGGATCGCCGTCGTGGAGCCAGGTGGTGAGCGCGCGCAGCATCATGGACAGCCCGCGCGGGAACGAACCGGTGTTGTTTTCGCGAAGCGAAAACTCCAGGGCGTTGACCCCGGCCTCCACGGCGTCGGCGGGCAGGCCGGAATCGGCCAGCCATGTGAGCGCGCCGTGGATCACGCGCTCGACGTCGGCGGAGGCGCCGTGCTTGATGCCCTTGAGGCCCACGGAGAAAAACATCTGGCGCAGATCGGTTTCCAGGCCCGTGCCGGCGAGGTCTTCGCCCAGGCCGCTGTCCAGGAGCGCCTTGCGCAGGGGCGAGGTGGGCAGGCCGATGAGCACGTGTTCGAGGACGTCGAAAAGGAGCACGGTGTCCTGGTCGGCGGTGTCGGGCAGCAGCCAGTTGACGGTGACGAAGCCGCGCTCGGCCTGGCCCGGGGCCGCCGCGTAGGGCATCTCCTTGGCGGCCGGGGCGCTGAAGGGCTTTTGCAGGGCGACGTGGGAATCGACGGGCCGGGCGTCGAAGCGGTCGAAGTAGTCGGCGAGGATGCGCAGGCGCTCGTCGGGGTCGTCGTCGCCGGAGAAGAAGGCCCGGGCGTTGGACGGATGGTAGTAGGTTTCGTGGAAGGCCTTGAATTCCTCGTAGGTCAGGGCCGGGATGATGGTGGGGTCGCCGCCGGAATCCAGGCCGTAGGTGGTGTCGGGGAAGAGCAGGCGTTGGGAGAATTCGTGGAGCACGGCGTCGGCCGAGGAGTAGACGCCTTTCATTTCATTGAAGACCACGCCGCTGCGGATGAGCTCGCCGGCGTCGGTGAATTCGTAGTGCCAGCCTTCCTGCTGGAAAATGTGCGGCGGGATGCGCGGATAGAATACGGCGTCGAGGTAGACGTCGACCAGGTTGTAGAAATCCCGGAGGTTGGTCGAGGCCACGGGGTAGCAGGTCTTGTCCGGGTAGGTGAAGGCGTTGAGAAAGGTTTGCAGCGACCCTTTGAGCAGTTCGACGAAGGGCTCCTTGACGGGGTATTTGCGCGAGCCGCACAGGACCGAGTGTTCGAGGATATGGGGCACGCCGGTGGAGTTGGCCGGCGGCGTGCGGAAGCTGATTCCGAAGACCTTGTTGGCGTCGTCGAGGGCAAGGGAGAGGACTTGCGCCCCGGTGCGGTCGTGGCGGTACAGGACGGCCCTGGCGGCGTATTCGGCGAGGTCCTCTTCGCGGAGGACCGAAAATCCGTATTTTCCGAACATTGTTGCTCCTGCTGTTTTTTCAATGCCGTAGCGCGTTTTGGCGCGGGCATTTTTTTTCTACACATTTGGGAGAAATTTGCTAGAGTGGCCCCGTGTCCGGTCAAGGGTCCCGACCGGCTTGGCAGGGGAGAAGAAGCGCATCCTCTTGCGCTGGCTTGCAAAAAACACTATATCTTTAACCGGAGAACAGAGGGACCTTGCAAGAATGCTTGATTTCGTTAATGATTTCAGGTGATTTTGCGAGGTGGGTCGTCTTCCCCCTGCGGGGGCGCCGGCCCGTTGACGATTGAAGAGGGTGTTTTTTTGGCAAAGGTGAATACCATTCACTGCTCCGAGGAGGGAGTTATGAACAAGAAACTGCAAGTGTTGCTGGTGGCCGTGGTCGCCCTGCTGCTGGGCTTCAGCGGCCCGGCCATGGCGAAGAAGCAGGTGCCGAAGGTCGACAACTTCATTTATTTCATCGACCATTCCAGCTCCATGGCGTTCTCCTACAAGGGGCAGCGCTATGTCCAGTTCGGCGGCGTCTCCAAGATCATGATGGCCAAATCCCTGGCCCGTGAGCTCAACAAGATGACCCCCGAGCTCGGCTACAAGGCCGGCCTGTACACCTTCGCCCCGTACAAAGAGTACGCCGCGATGGCTCCGTACAGCCAGGCCACCATGGCTGCCGCCATCGAAAAGATCCAGACGGACTACAGCGTCTACGGCCGCATGACCCCCATGGGCAAGGGCCTGGAGGATCTGGACAAGCTGCCCATCTCCACCCTGTCCGGCAAAACCGGTGTGTTCATCTTCTCTGACGGCGACTCCAACTGCGGCGTCGATCCCGTCGCCGTTGCCCAGTCCCTGAAGGCCAAGTACGGCGACAACCTGTGCTTCTACATCGTCGACCTGTCCGACAGCAAGCATGGCCAGCAGGTGCTGAAGGCCATCGCCGCCATGGGCAAGTGCAACTGCATCGAGCTCGGCGAAGAGCTGCTCCGCAACGAGGCCGCCCGCGAGAAGTTCCTCGAGTGCGCCCTGTACGAGTGGATCGAAGACGAAATCGTCGTCTTCCGCAGCATCTACTTCGACTTCGACAAGTACAACATCAAGCCCGAGTTCGTGCCCGTTCTTGAGGAAGGCACCGCCATCATCAAGTCCAAG
>DQED01000266.1 GCA_003525525.1 Desulfovibrio sp. | reverse complement strand
CGGGCGTCGCACGGACGGGCTGGACCTCCCGGCCGCCTCACGCCTGGCCGCCGCGGCCCTGACCGAACTCGCCGCCGAACTGCCGCTGCCCCGCAGCCTGGCGGAAGTGGGCGTGGACATCGAAGCCCTGCCGGACATGGCGCGCGAAGCGGCGGAAAACGGCAGCAGCCGCGTCAATCCGCGCCGCCCCGAGGCCGAGGACATCCTGGAACTCTACCGCAAACTCGTCTGAATATCGGCCTCCGTCCATCCCCCGTTCGGGAGGTCCAGGAGGGGCCGCCGCCCCTCCTGGCCGCCGGAGGCATCTCCCCTCCTCGTCGCTTTTCCCCCCTCCCCCTAGCGCCTGACGGCCTTGGCCGCCAGGAACCGCGCCATGGGCGGGGCGAGCAGGGTGACGAGAAAAAAGCGCACCGTCTGCAAGGTCATGACGAAGGAAAGGTCCACGGGGCTCGTGGCGGCGATGATGGCCACGGTGTCCATGCCGCCGGGGCAGGTGGCGAGGTAGGCGGTGAGCGCGTCCACGCCCGCGAAGCGGGCCACGGCCCAGGCGAGCAGCCCGCAAAAGGCCATGAGCGCTACAATGGTGGCGAGGATGGCCGGCAGGGAGCGCGCGGCGTGGAAGGCCACGCGCCGGGTGAAGCCAAGGCCGATGCGCCAGCCGATGGCGGCGTAGGTGGCGGCGAGCAGCCAGGCCGGCACGTCGGCGACGGCGAGGCCGGAGAGATGCAGCGCGCCGCCGACGAACATGGGCGTGAGCATGGCTCCGGAGGGGATGCGGGTCTTCAGCCCGACACATGCGCCGAGCGCCACGAGCCCGAGCGTGGGCAGGGCCGTTTCCAGGACCGGGACCGGGAACCAGACCGCCTCCACCCAAACCGGTTCGCCGCCCTGCCAGAAGTGCGCGACCAGCGACGCGGCCAGGGCCACGCAGAGGACGCGCAGGTACTGCATGAAGGCGACCAGGCGCACGTCCGCGCCGTTGGCCTCGGCCATGACGACCATGGCCGTGGCCCCGCCGGGCGAGGTGCCCCAGATGCCCGTGGTCTCGGGCATGACGCGGCGGCGGTAGAGCAGCCAGCCGAGCGCGCCGCTTGCCGCGATGGTGGCCAGGACCACGGCCAGGAACAGCGGCCAGCCCCGGGCGAAGGACGGCACGATGTCCGGCGTGGCGGCCCGGGAGATGTAGCAGCCGACCACGGCCTGGGCCAGGATGTAGGGAGGACGCGGCAGGGAGATGCCGCCGCCGGCAAGCGCGACCACGATGCCGGCGAGCATCGGCCCGACAAGCAGCGCCGCCGGCAGGTGCAAATGCCACAAGCCGGCCGTGAAAAGGAACGTGGCGACCGTCAACGCCGGCCACGGCCAGCTTCTCCCGGTCATCCACGCCCCCATGGCCCTTGCGGCCGCGTAAAGAACGCCCCCCCTTTCGAGGCGGCCAGGAGGGGATCATCCCCTCCTGGCCGCCGGAGGCGTCCCCCCGGCGAAATCATCGCACCAAGTTGCCGATGCGGCTCCAGCGGATGTCGGTGGGGCCGTCCCAGGACCAGTAGATGACCCAGGCCTTGCCGCGGATCTTGTCCTTGTCCACGAAGCCCCAGAAACGCGAGTCGTAGGATTCGTCGCGGTTGTCGCCCATGGCGAAGTACTTGCCCGGCGGCACGGTGATGGGGCCGAAGTTGTCGCGGCGCGCCTGGATGTTGGGGTCGGTATGCTTGACGTAGGGCTCGTCGAGCTTTTGCCCGTTGCGGTAGACGACCTTGTCCTTCATCTCCAGCACGTCGCCGGGCGCGCCGATGATGCGCTTGATGAAGTCCTTGGAGGTGTCCTCGGGGAACTCGAAGACGATGACGTCGCCGTCGGCCGGCTCTTCGATGGGCAGGATCACCTTGTCGGTGAAGGGAATGCGGGTGCCGTAAAGGAACTTGTTGACCAGCAGGTGGTCGCCGATCAGCAGCGTGTCGAGCATGGAGCCCGAGGGAATCTTGAAGGCCTGGACCACGAAGGTGCGAATGACGAAGGCGAGCACCAGGGCGACGGCCAGGGCTTCCAGATATTCCAGCAGCATTTTTTGCCATCTCGGATTCATGGGCTTGATTTCCTTGTCGTTTCAATCGGCCGGACGGCGTGACGCGGGGTCCGCTCGGGACGCGGCCGTGGCGGCGGGTTGGGAGTTGGCGAAACGGGGCGGCTAGTCGTCCCCGGCCTTGAGCGCCGCGAGAAAGGCTTCCTGGGGCAGTTCGACGTTGCCCATGCGCTTCATGCGCTTCTTGCCTTCCTTCTGCTTTTCCAGGAGCTTGCGCTTGCGTGTGATGTCGCCGCCGTAGCATTTGGCGGTGACGTTCTTGCCCATGGGCGCGTTGCGCTCCCGGGCGATGATCTTCGTGCCGATGGCGGCCTGGATGATCACTTCGAAGAGCTGGCGCGGGATGACGCGCTTGAGCTTGAGGGCCAAGGCGCGGCCGTAATGGTAGGCATTGTCGCGATGCACGATGACCGCGAGCGCGTCCACGGGGTCGCCGTTGATCATGATGTCGAGCTTGACGAGGTCCGAGGCGCGGTAGTCGATGATTTCGTAGTCGAGGGAGGCGTAGCCGCGCGTGGCGGATTTGAGCCGGTCGAAAAAGTCGTAGACGATCTCGGAAAAGGGCAGCTCGTAGGTAATGATGACGCGCGTGGCGGTCAGGTAGCGCACGTCCTTCTGGATGCCGCGTTTTTCCTCGCACAGCTTGAACACGCCGCCGACGTACTCGTTTGGCGTGTGGATCTCAAGGCGCGCATAGGGTTCGTAGAGCGCGGCGATTTCCTGCGTTTTCGGCAGCTTGCTCGGGTTGTCGATGGAGAGGGTCTTTCCGGCGAGCGTCTCGACCTTGTAGATGACCGAGGGCGCGGTGGCGATGAGGTTGGCCCCGAATTCCCGCTCCAGGCGCTCCTGGATGATCTCCATGTGAAGCAGGCCCAAAAAGCCGCAGCGGAAGCCGAATCCCAGCGCCTGGGAGGTTTCGGGCTCGTAGGTGAAGGCGGCGTCGTTTAAGCGCAGCTTTTCCAGGGCGGTTTTCAAAACCTCGTACTCGGCGGCGTCCACCGGGTAGAGGCCGCAAAAGACCATGGGCTTGACTTCCTTGAAGCCCGGCAGGGCCTTGGCGGCGGGGTTGGCCGCCAGGGTGACGGTGTCGCCCACGCGGGCGTCGGTCAGGGTCTTGATGTTGGCGCACAGGAAGCCGGCCTCGCCCGGACCGAAGGAGGCGATATCCACGGGGCCGGGGGAAAACGCGCCCAGGCGGATGACCTCGAATTCCGCGCCGTTGGACATCATGCGGATGCGCTGGCCGAGCTTCACCGTGCCGTCCATGACCCGGAACAGCACCACCACGCCCTGGTAGGAGTCGTAGTAGGAATCGACGACCAGGGCCTTGAGCGGCGCATCGGCGTCGCCCTTGGGCGCGGGGATCTTCGCGATGATCTGTTCGAGCACGGCCCCGACGTTGACCCCGGTCTTGGCCGAGACGGACACGGCGTCGGCGCAGGGCAGGCCGATGGCCTCCTCGATTTCGGCCTTGACCGCTTCGGGATCGGCGCTCGGCAGGTCGATCTTGTTGAGGACCGGGATGATTTCGAGGTCGTTGTCCAGGGCGAGAAAGACGTTGGCGAGCGTCTGCGCCTCCACGCCCTGCGTGGCGTCGACCACGAGCAGCGCGCCCTCGCAGGCGGCGAGGCTGCGCGAGACTTCGTAGGAGAAGTCCACGTGGCCAGGGGTGTCGATCAGGTTTAAAATGTATTCGCGTCCGTCGGCAGCTTTATAAGGAATGCGGACGGTCTGCGCCTTGATGGTGATGCCGCGCTCGCGTTCGAGATCCATGCGGTCGAGGTACTGCTCGCGCATCTCACGGGCGCTGATGACGCCGGTCAGTTCGAGAATGCGATCGGCGAGCGTCGACTTGCCGTGGTCGATATGGGCGATGATGCTGAAATTTCTGATGCGCGAAATATCCATTCGTGGGGGAGCCTTTGGCGAAACGCCGCTTGGAGTCGGCAACGCACATAATGGAAGGAAGCGCCGAGGTCAATGCGAGGCGGGGCGCGGCGGGGCCGGACACGAAAATCGCCCCGTGAAGCGGCGGGCGGGGGACATTTTCGTGGGGTTTGATACATTTTTCACTTGGTATTCCCCTGGCCCTGGTGTATACCGATTCCATTCATGGGGACGGTCGGCTCCGGATAGCATCCGACCACCCAGGTGATACGCGGAAACTCCAACAAAATCACCGGTAAGGAGGCGCTACATGTCCAAATTGGTTCCGCCGCATGGAGGCAAAGGTCTGGTCATCCGCCTGCTCGAGGGCGCTGCCAAGGAAGCCGAGCTGAAGAAGGCCGCCGGCCTTAAGAAAGTGCAGATCACCGCCCAGGAAAAGGGCGACCTGATCATGATCGGCATCGGCGGTTTCTCGCCCCTGAACGGCTTCATGACCAAGGCCGATTGGAAGAGCGTCGTCGAGAAGATGACCCTGGCCGACGGCACCTTCTGGCCGGTTCCCGTCGTGCTGGCGGTGACCAAGGAAGAAGCCGCCGGGATCAAGGAAGGCGAGGAGATCACCCTCGAGCGCAACGGCGAAGTCTACGCCACCATGAAGGTGACGGAAAAGTTCGAGCTGACCGAAGCCGACAAGAAGTGGGAATCCGAGCTGGTCTACAAAGGCGCCGGCGACGACTCCGCCGACGACAAGTTCTGGAAGGTCGCCCTTGAGGACCACCCGGGCGTCAAGATGGTCATGGCCCGCAAGGCCATCTGCCTCGCCGGTCCGGTCAACGTCCTGTCCGAAGGCGAATACCCGACCAAGTACAAGGGCGTCTACCTGCGTCCGGCCGAGACCCGCGCCATCTTCGACGAGCGTGGCTGGGCCAACGTCGCCGCTCTGCAGCTGCGCAACCCCATGCACCGCTCCCACGAGTACCTGTGCAAGATCGCCATCGAAGTGTGCGACGGCGTCATCATCCACTCCCTGATCGGCAACCTGAAGCCCGGCGACATCCCGGCCGAAGTCCGCGTCGAGTGCATCGACACCCTGGTCAAGCACTACTTCGTGGAAAAGAACGTGGTCCAGGGCGGCTACCCCCTCGACATGCGTTACGCCGGTCCCCGCGAAGGCCTGCTGCACGCCACCTTCCGCCAGAACTACGGCGTCAACAAGATGATCATCGGCCGTGACCACGCCGGCGTCGGCGACTTCTACGGCATGTTCGAAGCCCAGGAAATCTTCGACCGCAT
>DQED01000265.1:5570-5715 GCA_003525525.1 Desulfovibrio sp. | reverse complement strand
CGCGGCGTGTTCGGGCGCGTCAGGGGCGATGGCCGGCTGGTTGCGCGCGGCCTCAGGCGATGCCGGCCGCGTCCATGGCCCGGCGAAAGTCGGCGATGATGTCGTCCGCATCCTCGCAGCCCACGGACAGGCGCACCAGCGTGTC
>DQED01000265.1:0-5550 GCA_003525525.1 Desulfovibrio sp. | reverse complement strand
TTGGCGTGGGAGGTCACGGCCGGAAAGCAGACGAGGGTCTCCACGCCGCCGAGGCTCACGGCTTCGAGGGCCAGTTCCAGGCCGTCCACGAACGCCCGCGCCGCCTCGGGCGCGCAGGCCAGCTCGAAGGAGAGCATGCCGCCGAATCCCCGCATCTGGCGCCTGGCCACGTCGTGGCCCGGATGCGAGGGCAGCCCCGGATAGTGCACGGCGGCCACGCCCGGCCGCGCGGCGAGGAACTCGGCCACGGCCATGGCGTTTTCGTTGTGCTTGGCCATGCGCAGGGCCAGGGTCTTCATGCCGCGCTCGAGCAGGAAACAGTCGTAGGTGTTGAGCGTGCCGCCGAAATTGACGGCCCGCTCGCGCACGGACGCCATGCGCGCCGCCGCTCCGACCACCGCGCCGCAATTGAGGTCGCTGTGGCCGTTTAAGTACTTGGTGCCGCTGTGGATGACGAGGTCGAAACCCAGCGCGAGCGGCTTCTGGTTGATGGGCGAGGCGAAGGTGTTGTCCACCATGGACACGAGCCCGCGCCGCCTGGCCATGGCGGCCACGCCTTCGAGGTCCACCACCCGCAGCAGCGGATTGCTCGGCGTCTCCACGTACACGGCGCGCGTTTGCGGCGTCACGGCCGCTTCCAGGCGCGCGGGATCGGCGTCGGCGACCAGGGTGCAGCCGATGCCCAGGCGCGACAGCTCGGCCAGCAGGAAGCGGTGCGTGCCGCCGTACAGGTCGGCCTGGAGCACCGCGTGGTCGCCCGCGTTCAGGACGGAGAGCAGGGCCGAGGAGATGGCCGCCATGCCCGAGGCCATGACCATGGCCGCCTGTCCCCCTTCCAGGGCCGCCAGCTTGTCGGCCGGAGCCATCTGGGTCGGGATGTTGCCGTAACGCGGATAGCGGTAAGTCCCTTCCACGTCCTCGCACGCCATGTAGGCCGAGGCGGTGTGCAACGGCGTGGTCACGCCGCCGACGCCGCGGTCCAGGCGCTCGCCGGCGCGCACGCAACGCGTGTGCTCGCCCATGCGGGATGTTTCCATCATGCAACTCCTTTGCTGCGAGTTTCGCCGCATATACGCCCGAACCGTCCGCTTCGCCAGGCCCGCGTCCGGGCCGCCAATCGCCATGCCGCCGTCATGAGGGCGTCACACAAGCGGGCGTACCCGGGCAGAGTCAACCGTCAACAAACAAGGAGCAAGCGACATGCGCCGATACGCCCTGCCGCCGTTCGCGGCGGCCGCCATCAACCGCGTGGCCTGGCTGGTCCTGGCCGCCCTCTTCCTTTACACGGCGGCCGCGCGCGCCGACGCCGGCCCCACGCCCAAGTACGTGTTCCTTTTTATCGGCGACGGTCTGGCCATGCCCCAGCGCAGCGCCGCCGAGTACTTCCAGGCCGCCAAGGACGGCAGGAAAGAGCCCGGCATCGTCAAGCTCGCCATGAACAAGATGCCCGCCCAGGGTCTGACCACCACCTATTCGCTCAATTCCATCATCACCGACTCGGGCGCGGCCGGCACGGCGCTCGCGGCCGGGGTCAAGACCTACAACGGAGCCATCAGCGTGGACGGTGCGAAAAAGCCCGTGCCCACCATGGCCGAGATGGCCCGCGACAAGGGCATGAAGGTCGGCGTCGTCTCCAGCGTGTCGCTGGACCACGCCACCCCGGCCTGCTTCTATTCCCACCAGGACAGCCGCAACAATTATTATGAAATCGCCCTGGACGTGGCCAAGAGCGGCTTCGACTACTTCGGCGGCGGCGGCTTCAAGGATCCCACCGGCAAGAAGTCGAAAAAGGAAGGCGAGAAGGCCGACGCCTTCGAGGTCATGCAGGCCGCCGGCTACACCGTGACCAGCGACCCCGCCGCCATCAAGGACGCCAAGCCCGGCGCGAAGCTCGTCGCGTTAAACCCCGAGCTCGACCACGACAAGGCCCTGCCCTACGCCCTGGACGGCGACAAGAAAGGCCTGTCCCTGGCGGACTTCACCGCCAAGGGCATCGAGCTGCTCGACAATCCCAACGGCTTCTTCTTCATGGTCGAGGGCGGCAAGATCGACTGGGCCTGCCACGCCAACGACGCCGCCGCCTCCATCGCCGACACCCTGGCCTTCGACGACGCCGTGGCCAAGGCCGTGGCCTTTGCCGCCAAGCACCCCGACGACACCCTGATCGTGGTCACCGGCGACCACGAGTGCGGCGGACTGACGCTCGGGTTCGCCGGCACCCGCTACGGCAACTACTACGACTACCTCAAGAACCAGAAGGACTCGTTCCTGAAGTTCACCGCCGCGCTCAAGGAATACAAGAAGACCCACGACGCGGGCAGCGCCAAGTTCGAGGACGTCGCGCCCATGATCAAGGAGAGCTTCGGCCTGGTCGTGCCCACCGAGGCCGACCTGGAAGCCATGAAGGCCGCGCCCAAGCCCGACGAGGAAAACACCTCCCCGGCCGATCCCCACGGCATGTACCTGAAGCCCTTCGAGCTTGCGGCCGTCAAGGCGGCGTTTGTCCGCTCCATGCAGGACGAAAAGGTCAAGGGCGACGAGATGGACTACCGCGCCTACGGCGGCTACGAGCCCCTGGCCGTGGCCCTGACCCACATCCTGGACAACAAGGCCGGCCTCGCCTGGACCAGCTACTCCCACACCGGCGTCCCCGTCGTGACCTCGGCCATGGGCCCGGGCGCGCAGGCCTTCGCCGGCTACTACGACAACACCGACCTGGCCAAAAAGATCATGGCCGCCCTGGGCCAGAAAGTCGTGGCGAGCAACTAAGTATAAAGTAAAAAAAATGCCTCCGGCGACCAGGAGGGGCATTGCCCCTCCTGGACCTCCCGAAAGGGGGGATGGCGGCAATCATAGGCATGTGGGGCTGGCTGCGCGGGACGTGGCCGGCCCCTCGTGCGGTTTGGAGGAAGGAAATGGCCGATACGGATTGCCCGTGGCCGCGGCCCGGTGAGGAAGCCAGGAAACCGTCCGCAATCGGCCGGAAATTTCGCGCCTCCCGCGACGCCGTGTTCGTGATCGTCGTGGCGCTTGTCACCCTGGGCCTGTGGTATTGGCCCACGGGCTTCGAGGACCGCCTGCCGCCGGACGCCGTGCAGCTAAAGGCCAGGGTGCTCGCGGTGGACGACAGCCACGTCCACCAGTACGGCATCGTGCGCGAGGGAGAACAGCGCGTGACGCTTTCCCCGCTCTCCGGCCCCTTTGCCGGCAAGCGCATCGTCGCGGACAACATCCTGCTCGGCAAGCTCGAGCTCGACAAGGTCTTCGCCCCGGGCGACACGGCCCTGCTCGTGCTGTCGCTTAGAAACGGCGAGATCGTCTCGGCCGTGGCCCAGGACCACTGGCGGCTGACCCTGCAAGGCGCGCTGCTGGCGCTTTTCGCCGCGGCGCTCGTCGTCTACGCCGGCTGGACAGGGGTCAAGGCCATGCTGTCGTTTCTTTTCGCCGCGCTGCTTTTGTGGAAAGTGCTGGTGCCGCAGTTTTTGGCCGGCCGCGACCCCATGCTCGTGGCGCTCGCGGTCCTGGCCGTGCTCATGGCCGGCATCGTCTTCCTCGTCGGAGGCATAAACCGCCGCTCCCTGGCCGCCTACCTCGGCTCCCTCGGCGGCGTGGCCGTGACCTGCCTGCTTTCGCTCGTCACCGCGCCCGGATTCGCCCTGCCCGGCGCGGTCAAGCCCTTTGCCGAAACGCTGCTCTACACCGGCTACGCCCACCTCGACCTCGGCGGCGTGTTCCTGGCGACGATCTGCCTCGGCGCAAGCGGCGCGATCATGGACGTGGCCATGGACGTGGCCGCGAGCCAGTCGGAGGTGGCGGCCCACCATCCGGAAATCGGGGGCTTAGGCCTGTGCCTGTCGGGATTTCGCGTCGGGCGCGTCGTGGTCGGCACCATGGCGACCACGCTGCTCCTGGCCTACTGCGGCGGCAGCCTGGCGCTGCTCATGGTGGTCATGGCCCAGGGCGTGCCGCTTATAAACGTCGCCACCATGCCCCACGTGGCCGCGGAAATCGCCAACACCCTCGTCGGCAGCTTCGGCCTGGTCACGGCCGCGCCCCTGACCGCCGTCGCCGGCGCGCTGCTGCTGCGAAAGTGAGAGGAAGAGGAAGAGAAAGATGCCTCCGGCGGCCAGGAGGGGCACTGCCCCTCCTGGACCTCCCGAATGGGGGCTGTCATGCCTGTGATGGCGCGGCATTGCGATTGAGAAAGTTCTGGGAGGGAGACGGGTCTAGCCCAGGCTGCGGGGTTTGGCCGTCCAGGCCTTTTTCCGGGCGAAGCGCGCCCCGTTGCCGCTGACGGGCACGGTGAGGATGGTCAGGGATTCGGCCGGCAGGCGGAGCCGCGCCTGGCCCTCGCGCAGGGGCACGGAGGCCTCCCTGGCCAGGCGCGGCTTGTGGTCGTCGGCCCCCTTGCCGCTATACACTTCATGCGCGGCGCTGGCGCCGGCCGTTTCGCCGGTGATGCGCACGTCCACGTCCCGGGCCGCATCCTTGTTGATGAGATAGACCGTCAGCCGCTTGTTGCGGTCGTCGCAGGCGGCCACCGTGCGCACGCCCGGGGCGTCGGAGGCGGCCACGACGCGGTCGCCGAGCCCCCGCGCCAGCAGCTTGACCGCCATGCCCGTGGGCAAGGGCTCGTTTTTGCCGTCGAGCGCGTCCCACAGTTCCGGCTTGTCGTCGTTGTGCAGCCAGCGCGTGGCCCAGATCTGCACCGTCACCACACGGGGGTCGCTTACGGCCTGGCCGAGCATGTCGAAGAGCACGAGCGCGTGCCCCAGGGTGTTCTCGTGCTTCCAGCCCAGGTTTTGCGGGTGCGCGTACCAGTCCGCGGAATTGACTTCGGTCAAGAGGTAACGCAGCCGGTCGGCGAACCCTGCCGGTCCGTAGCGCCGCGCGGCCTTGTCGATCTCCGACACCCCGAGCATCCGCACGGGGTTTTCGCGGTAATAGTCGTAGCCGTACCAGGCGTAGCACGGGTATTCGTGGACCGAGACGAAGTCGATGCTCCCGGCCGCCTTGCCGAAGACCTCGCGCCACCAGGACGTCTTGTCGCCGTTCAGGTTGTCGAGGGCACCCACGTCGTCGGCTCCCGACGGCCCGTTGGCCCCCACCTTGATGGACGGGTCCACGCCTTTCATGGCCGCGGCGAACACCTGGAAATCCCGGGCGTAATCCGCGGCCCGCGCCCCGCCGTTGTAGACGTAGAAATAGGATTCGTTGCCGATTTCCCAGTATTTGATGCCGTAACGGCGCTCGATGTTGGCGTAGCGCACCAGGGATACGGCGTTTTCAAGCAGCTCCGTCATGTCCGGCACGGTCTCGCCCGGGGCCCCCGGCTTGTACATGGAATCGTAGGCCACGACGATGACGGGTTCCGCCCCGGTGCGGCGGCACAGGCGGATGAAGGCGTCGATGTCCAGGGGCGTGTGCGCGAAGCGCTTGCGCTTGAGGTCGTAGACCCGGGCGTCGTTGGAGGGCCATTCGTCCGGCCCCTGGCGGGCGAGCGCCGGCCCGGGCTTGCGAAAGGGCGGCGCGGCCCAGAGCATGCCGTCG
>DQED01000207.1:3791-3915 GCA_003525525.1 Desulfovibrio sp. | reverse complement strand
GGCCGTGGCCGCCGGCGTGCTCGCGCTGGGGCTGTTCCCCGGCCCCTTGCTCGCCGCGATAGCGCGCGTAGTGGGATAGGGAGTGGAAGAGGGAGAGGAAAGAGAGAAAAGATGCCTCCGGCGG